>NZ_RCOE01000220.1:0-205647 GCF_004321495.1 Pseudomonas sp. Sample_10 | reverse complement strand
TCGTTGCGATCAACAAGGACGAAGAAGCGCCGATCTTCCAGGTGGCCGATTACGGCTTGGTGGCGGACTTGTTCGAAGCCATCCCTGAGCTGGAGAAGCTGGTCTAATCCGGCCGCTTCACTTATAAAGAGCCCGACCGTTTGGTCGGGCTTTTTTTTTGTATTTTTGTCCTGTAGAAGCGAGCCTGTCGAATCGTCGCACCGTCGCGATGGACGTCAACGATGACGTGGCGATCCTGGATACACGCGGTGCATTTGAGACCATCGCGAGCGGGCTCGCTCCTACAGGATATAAACGGTCTTAACTGGAGTGCATTGCCATGGATCTGCGTCTCGCGTGGAGTTTGCTGGGTTTGGCGCTGTTGCCCACGCTGTCCGTAGCAGCAGGCAAGTGCGAGCGCCTGGTTGTGACCGGTAGCCCCGATGCGCCGCCGTATCTGTGGCAAGACCCGGAAAACCCCAAGCATCTGATCGGCGCAAGTGTCGATCTTTTGCAGCAAGTGGCAGGGGAGTTGGGCATCAAGGTCGAGGTGCTTTACGCCGGCAAACGTTCACAGGCGCTGGATGAAGTTCGCAGTGGTCGCATGGATATGCTGGCCGACGCTCCATTGACAGTCAGTGAACTGGAGTCCCTGGATTACATTCATCCACCCTTGCTGGAAAACGATTATCTGGTCTGGACCCGCAAAGATTCGCCACTGGTCTACAACGACGTGCAGGACCTGCAAGGGCATCCTGGCGCTTTGTCGGAAAAGTCTCGCTTGACCCAGGCTTTTGGCACATTTGCCGAGCAGAAATTGACGCTTACCCGCACAGCCAATTTGACTCAGGCCTTTCAAAAACTACTGCTGGGCGAGGTGGAATTTGTCCTGGCCGGACGTTACTCCGGCATGGCGATGGCGCAGACATTGGGCATGGCCAACGACCTGATCGGCCGAGCGCAACCGGTCGACAGACCCGGGCTGTTTCTGGCGGTTTCCCATAACTCGGCATGCAACGATCCCTGGTTGCGCGGACAGCTGGCCAAAAAGATGACAGAATTGCCCGCGTCCGGGCTGACGGAGGCTGTGCTGTTGCGCAATATCGAGCGCTGGAACGCTCAACGTTCTCAACGGCAGAAACAACCTGTCAGCGCCCCAAAACTGTAGGGATTTTTAGTGAGTATTCGACCTCTTTTCGCTGCCCTGGCCATTCTGGCTCTGGCGGGTTGTGCAGCCGATCCGGCGCCGAATGAACAAATGCGCCTCACCGAACAGGCGCTCGAACAAGCCAAGGCTGTGGGCGCAACGGCCGACGACGTGCCGGAAATGAAACTGGCGCAAGACAAGTTCAAGCGAGCCAAGGGCAGCATGGACGACCAGTCCTACAAGAATGCGCGGATGCGGGCCGAGCAGGCCGAACTGGATGCGCGTCTGGCTGAGGCTCGGGTCTTGACCCTCAAGAGCGAGGAACAGTTGGACGTACTCAACACCCGCATCACTCGTCTGCGCAAGCAGTTGGGAGATGCCCAATGAACCTCAAGTCAACAGTGCTCGGTGGTTTGATTCTGGCTGGATGCGCGAGCCTCTACGGTTGCGCCGGTCAGCACAGCGAGGCGGCGTTGCAGCAGGCCGGTAGCGATTTCCAGAAGGTCAAGGAAGACTCCAATGTGCTGCGAATCGCGCCCAAGGATGTGATTCGTGCCGGTGAATCCCTGGCACGTGCCGACCGTCTGTCCACTTACTGGGGCAGTGGTTCTGACGTGGTGCATTACGCGTATCTGAGCCAGCGCTACAGCGAAATTGCCCGCGAGCACACCAATCAGGTGCTTAACGAAGAGCGCGCAGCCAAGCTCGAACTGGAGCGTCAGCGTCTGCAATTGGCCTTGCGCGAATCCAAGCTGCTCAGTGTGCAGCAGCAGGGCAAATGGCTTGAAGAGCAGATCGTGGCCTTGGCCACGACGCAGACTGACCGTGGCCTGGTGATGACCCTGGGCGATGTGCTGTTCGATACCGGTCAGGCAGAGCTGAAGAGCTCCGCCAACCGCGTAGTGTTGAAGATCGTGCAGTTCCTGCAGCTCAACCCAAAACGCGTCGTGCGCATCGAAGGCTATGCCGACAGTACCGGCGGCAAACAGGAAAACCTCAAGCTGTCCCGTGACCGTGCGCAATCGGTCGCTGATGTGTTGATGGACCTGGGCATCGATGACAAACGGATCAAAGTCGAAGGTTATGGCGATGAATACCCGGTAGATGCGAACGCCTCCGAAAGGGGCCGTGCGCAGAACCGCAGGGTGGAAATTGTGTTCTCCGACGAAAAGGGCCAGCTCGGCGCCGCCCGCTAAAGGGTTGCGTTACTGGAAAGCCCGGCCTGCCAGACAGCGCCGGGTTTTTTTATGCCTGCCAGATACCCCGCAAAAACAGTACAGTTTTTGCTGACACTGCACTGTACTGTCGACTATTGTGACAACTGTCCCAGTACACTTCCAAACTGTTCCGGTATTGTTTCACACAAGAATAAAATGCCCGTGAAATCGAGTGCTGCGTCATGACCAATCTCTTGCTCTACCAACGTATTGCTCAACAGCTGGCAGAAGACATCCGCCGTGGTGTCTATCAACCCGGCGAGCGCGTGCCTTCGGTGCGCAAGATGAGCTCGCAGCTCAATGTCAGCCATGCCACGGTTTTGCAGGCGTACGCCAATCTCGAGGATCAGGGCCTGATCCGCGCCCGACCGCAGTCCGGTTACTACGTGCACCAGACGCCGGCCCTGACCGCGCCAACCCCGGATATCGCCCGGGTCGAGCGTCCGGGTCTGGTTACGCGCAGCAGTATCATCCAGCAGGTGTTGGTCGAATCGCGCCGCGAAGGTGTGTTCCCTTTGGGCGCCGCCGTGCCGAGTGTCGATTATCTGCCGGTACGGGCACTGCATCAGCAATTGGCCAAAGTCACCCGATTCCATAGTCCTCGCGCGTTCAGCTACATGTTCAGTCCCGGTTTCGAACCGTTACGCCGACAGGTGGCAATCCGCATGCGCGATGCCGGTGTGGTGGTCGATCCTTCGGAAGTGGTTATCACCCACGGTTGCGTTGACGCCTTGCAGATGTCTCTGCGGGTGCTGACCCGGCCCGGCGATCTGATTGCCGCCGAGTCACCGACTTACTACGGTCTGTTGCAATTGGCCGACCTGCTGGGCCTCAAAGTCATCGAAATCCCTAGCGACCCGTCCACCGGCATGAGTCTCGAGGCCCTGCAACTGGCGGCCAACCAATGGTCGATCAAGGCCCTGGTACTGACCACCCGCCTGAGTAATCCGCTCGGTGGCACCATGCCCGAGGAGCGGCAGAAGCAGCTGCTGCGCCTGGCGTCGGACTTCGATATCCAGATTGTCGAGGATGATATCTACGGCGAATTGATGTTCGAACAGGGGCGCACCAAATCCCTCAAGGCCTATGACCGCCTGGATCGGGTGATCTACTGTTCGAGTTTCTCCAAGACCCTGTCACCGGGCGTGCGCATTGGCTGGATGATCGCTGGCAAGTACCAACAGGAAATTCAGCGGTTGCAGACGTTCAGCACCCACTCGGCCTGCAGCGTCACGCAGATGGGCATTGCCGCTTATCTGGAAAATGGCGGTTACGACCGCCATTTGCGCTACATCCGCCAGGAGTACCGCAAGAACCTCAGCGCCTTCCAGCTCGCGGTGCAGCAGCACTTCCCCGAGGGCACGCAAATGACGCGGCCGACGGGCGGCTTCATTTTGTGGGTGAGTCTGCCAGGGCGGGTCAACACCCAGGAATTGCACGTGCGTGCGTTGCAGCAAGGCATCAGCATCGCGCCGGGGCTGATTTTCAGTAACACCGAGCAATTCAATCACTGTATCCGTCTCAACTGCGGGATCCCGTGGAACCGCGAGGCCGAGCGCGCATTGATGACCCTGGGCATGCTGGCCACACAGCTTTGCCAGGAGATGGCCGGCGGCTTTTGATGTGGCGGGCAGGTTAATCCTGCCCACGCTTGTCATGGCGCCTGCAACAGGAGAGCATATGGCCCCGCTGTCGATTGCGCGATGTGCGCCGTTGGATCCATGAAATCGATTTTTTCTACCACCTGTTTGTTGATCTGCCTGTTCATCAGCGCTCAGCCGGTATTCGTTCTGGCCGCTTCTGTTCAAGAAAAGCCGGCAGCGAGCACTTCAACGAAAAAAGCGGCGCCCGCGAAAAAAACTGCACCGGTCCAGAAGAAAACGGCGGCGGTGAAAAAGCGCCCGCCGATTGCATCCAAGTCGAAACAGGCCAGTGAAGTGGTGAAAACCCAACTTCCTTCAGCCAACCTGGATCTAAGCCTGCCCAAGGATATGGTTGAGGAGCTTGATCCCGTCGGCACTGTGCCGTTGCCTAAGCGCGAACCTGTGTTACCACAAATGTTCGGTGACAAAAGCAGCCAGTTCCAGCTCAACGGTCGTTTGATCAGTAACGAAATGCAGTTGCAATTGCGTAATGAAGTACGCCATGAAGTCGACGGCGCGGCGCTGGAGTTTGAGTTCAAGCGATAAGTCGACTCTATTCGCAACCCGCAGGGCAGACGCTTTGTCGGAGACTGGGCAGTCACGCCTCCGTTCGGGTAAAAACCCATGGACGGGTAATTTAAAACAACTGTTTTAGCGGTTACTCTGTGCGCCGTCCTTTTATACATTGCTCGTCGTGAGGTGCTTGTCGTCATGAAATGCCGTGAGGGCTGTGGCGCTTGTTGCATTGCCCCTTCCATCAGTTCGCCGATTCCCGGAATGCCTCAAGGCAAAGCCGCCGGTGAGCGCTGCCTGCAATTGTCTGCCGACAATCTGTGCAATATTTTCGGCAAACCGGAGCGCCCGGCCGTGTGTTCGGCCTTCGAGGCCGACGTTGAGGTGTGTGGCAGCAGCAGTGAGGAAGCGATCAGGCTGATTGGCTGGTGGGAGCAGATGACGGCGGCGTAATGTGTCAACGAACGGAATTTCAACAATAAGGAATAACATTATGGGTTCGCTGCATCGTATCGCTGTGCTGTGTGGTTTGACGGCTGTATTGGCCACCTCGGTTGCACAGGCCGAAGATTGGAAAGTCGCCAAGAACGAAGACGGCATCAAGGTCTCCCTGAGTGAAGTGGCGGGTTCCGACTACAAGGCCTACCAGGGTGTGACCCTGATGAAGACCACAATGGCCAAGTTGCGCGCGCTGCAGGAAGACGTACCGGGTGCCTGCGCCTGGATTCACGAGTGCAAGAGCCAGAAGTTGCTCAAGCACGAAGGCGATCAGAGCTGGACCTACACCCAATTCAATACGCCATGGCCGGTGACCCCGCGTGACTCGGTGTTGCATGTCACCACCATCGAAGGTGCCGATGGCAGCCTGACCCGCAAGCTCGAGGGCGTGCCAACCTATCTTCCTGAAGAAAAAGGCTTTGTGCGCGTCGCCAGGATCGACGGTTTCTGGAAATTCGTTCCCAAGGGTGATCAGATCGAAGTGACCTACCAGGTGCACACCGAGCCGGGAGGCAGCGTTCCATCGATGGTAGCGAACAAGTTCGTAGTGGACGCGCCGTTCAATACGCTGAAAAATCTCAAGGCCCGCGCCGAGAAGTAAAACGCGGCGCTTGCTGTCGCCGATCTACAGGGGGGGGCGCCGAGCCCAAAAACGGCGGCCACCTCAACACCTGTAGGAGCACGACTTGCCGGCGATGACGGCGGCGTATTCAACATCTTTAGTTACTGACATTCCGCCATCGCCAGCAAGCTGTGCTCCTACAGGGGGTTTGCGCCGAGCCCAAAAACGGCGGCCACCTCAACACCTGTAGGAGCACGGCTTGCCGGCGATGACGGCGGCACGTTCAATATCCATGATGCCTGACACTCCGCCATCCCCAGCAAGCTGTGCTCCTACAGGAAATACGTCATTAGCCCGTCAGTCGCCATTGCAGCCTGCATTCAGCTCGAAACCTTTATTGTGTTTCCAGATATGCGTTGCACAAAATTTTCACAACGCCTCCAAGACAATTCGCCCGCGTCGAAATGACAGAAGAGTAATCAATGGCATTGCCGCCGTTGATCGTGCAACATTTGCGCACCGCGCAAGCCCCGGAGCCAGGAATTGGCCAAAAGAGGGCAAGGCGCCGCTGTACTTTGAAACTTCAACTTCCAATGGGTCCTAAAACGACATGGCAATCCCGGACGCCCTGAGTCAGCAGCGAGCTTCGAGTCGCCTGCTGCAACCGACCGTCAAATCGCATCTGGCCTACACGCTGCTGTGCGCCTTGGTGATGATGGTGATGTTTTCCGCATTGCGCCTTGCGCTGCTGGTCTACAACCGCGAAATGATCCTCGATACACCGGCCTCGACCTTTGTCGAAGCGTTCTCCAACGGTCTGCGTTTCGACCTGCGGCTGGTGGTCTACCTCAGTATCCCGTTGATCCTGGCGCTGTTCAGTGCGCGGGCCATGGCTGCACGCGGGTTCTTTCGTCTATGGCTGACCATTGCGTCCAGCATTGCGTTGTTCCTGGGCCTGATGGAGATGGACTTCTACCGAGAGTTCCACCAGCGCCTCAACGGCCTGGTCTTCCAGTACGTGAAGGAAGACCCGAAAACCGTGATGAGCATGCTCTGGTATGGTTTTCCGGTGGTTCGCTACCTGTTGGCCTGGGCCGTTGGCACCTGGCTCCTGAGCCTGGCGTTCAAGGGCGCGGACCGGGCGACCCGGCCTCGTGGCCCGTTCAGCGGCGGCAGCATCAGTACGCGCCAGGTTGCACCTTGGTACGCACGCCTCATGGTCTTCGTGGTCTGCCTGCTGATCTGCGTGGTCGCAGCCCGTGGCACCTTGCGCCAAGGCCCGCCGATGCGCTGGGGCGATGTGTACACCACCGACTCCAACTTCGCCAACCAATTGGGCCTCAACGGCACGCTTTCCCTGGTGGCGGCGGCGAAGAGCCGCATGTCCGAGGATCGCGACAACATCTGGAAAGCCACGTTGCCGCAACCCATGGCGCAGCAGACCGTGCGCGACATGCTGGTGATGAAGGACGACAAACTGGTGGATGGCGAAACCGCCGCCGTACGTCGTGATTACACGCCGCCAACCGACAAGACCCTGCCGATCAAGAACGTCGTCGTGATCCTGATGGAAAGCATGGCCGGTCATTCGGTGGGTGCCTTGGGCGCCCCGGGCAACATCACGCCTTACCTCGACAAATTGTCGAAGGAAGGCCTGTTGTTCGACCGCTTCTTCTCCAACGGTACCCACACTCACCAGGGCATGTTTGCCACCATGGCGTGCTTCCCCAACCTGCCGGGTTTCGAATACCTGATGCAGACCCCGGAAGGCAGCCACAAGTTGTCGGGCTTGCCGCAGTTGCTCAGCGCTCGTGACTACGACGACGTTTATGTCTACAACGGTGACTTCGCCTGGGATAACCAGTCAGGGTTCTTCAGCAACCAGGGCATGACCAACTTCATCGGGCGTAACGACTTCGTCAACCCGGTGTTCTCCGATCCGACGTGGGGCGTGTCTGACCAGGACATGTTCGACCGTGGTCTGGTTGAACTGAAAGCCCGGGACGGCAAGGACAAGAAGCCGTTCTATGCGTTACTGCAAACCCTGTCCAACCACACCCCTTACGCCTTGCCAACGCCATTGCCGGTCGAACCCGTTACTGATCGTGGCAGCCTGAACGAGCACCTGACCGCCATGCGTTACTCGGACTGGGCGTTGGGTCAGTTCTTTGAGCAGGCGCGCAAAGAGCCGTACTTCAAGGAAACCCTGTTCGTCGTCGTTGGCGACCACGGGTTTGGCAACGAGCGGCAGATCACCGAGATGGACCTGGGGCGCTTCAACGTACCGATGCTGCTGATTGCCCCTGGCATCCAGGAAAAGTTCGGCACGCTGAGCCACACAGTGGGTACGCAAATCGACATCGTACCGACCATCATGGGGCGTCTCGGTGGCGAAGTGCGTCATCAGTGCTGGGGCCGCGACCTGCTCAACCTGCCTGAAGGTGACACCGGTTTTGGCGTGATCAAGCCGTCCGGCAGTGAACAGACCACGGCCATCATCACGGCTGACCAGATTCTGGTATTGCCGAAGGACAAGGACATGGCGCCGAAGATGTATCAGTACGAACTGGGCGCCAAACCGCGCGCCGAGGTTATACCGGATGCACCACGCACCGCCGAGTTGAAGACCAAGCTGGAAGCGTTCCTGCAGACAGCGACCAAAAGCCTGATCGATAACACGGCTGGTGTGGTGGACGGCACGCCGGACTAAACGCTGACGCAATAAAAAAGAGGCCTTGGAAAAGGCCTCTTTTTTTTGCCGATTAAATCGTCATATCTTTCCGAGTAACAACAGAATAATGATCACCACCAACACCACGCCGATGATACCGGACGGGCCATAACCCCAACTTCTGGAGTGCGGGAAGACCGGCAGACCACCGATCAGTAACAAAATCAGAATGATGAGTAGAATTGTGCCCATGTCTGTTTCCTTGCTGTAAGAGTTCAGGAATGACTTTGCCGTTATCAGTCAGCGGGAATGCCATTAATTCGAGCCGCTTAAAACTTCCGACCATGGCGCTTGAAAGAAAATTCCAAGTTTTTTTGCTGTTTTTCGAAACAAAGCCAATTCCAATTCTTTTTAGTTAGTTGATGCAGCCCTTCCGACGGTTTGCTCATGCCATTCAGCAATCTGATGGAGCGTGGGTCGCGCAATATCCTTCGCTACACTCGACGCATCTTCCCCGGAACAACAAGGCTGTTTGCTATGCAAAATCGCATGATGATCACTGGTGCAGGCTCTGGCCTGGGTCGCGAAATCGCGCTGCGCTGGGCGCGTGAAGGCTGGCAGCTGGCCTTGTCGGACGTCAGTGAGCCCGGCCTGCAGGAAACCCTGAAACAGGTACGCGAAGCGGGCGGCGACGGTTTCATCCAGCGTTGCGATGTCCGCGATTACAGCCAGCTGACTGCGTTCGCCCAGGCTTGCGAAGAGAAACTCGGTGGCATCGATGTCATTGTCAACAACGCAGGCGTGGCGTCGGGTGGGTTCTTCAGCGAACTGTCCCTCGAGGACTGGGACTGGCAGATCGCGATAAACCTCATGGGTGTGGTCAAGGGCTGCAAGGCATTCCTGCCACTGCTGGAAAAAAGCAAAGGCAAGATCATCAACATAGCGTCGATGGCAGCGTTGATGCAAGGCCCGGCCATGAGCAACTACAACGTGGCCAAGGCGGGTGTGGTGGCATTGTCCGAGAGTCTGCTGATCGAACTGGCTCAACAGGAAGTCGGCGTGCACGTGGTATGTCCGTCATTCTTCCAGACCAACTTGCTGGACTCTTTCCGTGGTCCGACCCCGGCCATGAAAGCCCAGGTTGGCAAGTTGCTGGAAAGTTCGCCGATCAGCGCCGCTGACATCGCCGACTACATCTATCAGCAAGTCGGTGCCGGCGAATTCATGATTCTGCCCCACGAGCAGGGTCGTATGGCCTGGGCACTGAAGCAGAAGAACCCGCAATTGCTCTACAACGAAATGACGCTGATGGCTGACAAGATGCGCGCCAAGGCCAAGCAAACCGCAGGCTGAACTTGCCGGCGAGCGATGGCATCGTTAGGGTGGCCGCCATCGGCCACTCTCATGAGACGTTCGCATGCTCAACTATCTGTGGTTCTTCCTGGCCGCGCTGTTCGAAATCGCCGGTTGCTTCGCCTTCTGGATGTGGTTGCGCCAGGGTAAAAGCGCCTGGTGGATCGTGCCGGCGCTGCTCAGCCTGACGTTGTTCGCCCTGTTGCTGACCCGCATTGAATCGACCTATGCCGGTCGTGCCTATGCCGCCTACGGTGGCATCTACATCATCGCCTCGATCGGCTGGCTGGCGGTGGTTGAACGGATTCGTCCGCTGGGCTCGGACTGGCTCGGGGTGGCGTTATGCGTGATTGGCGCCAGCATCATCCTGTTCGGCCCGCGATTTTCCGCCTCCTGAAACGGGCCTTGCTTTGCGCTGCACTGTAAGACGTTTCCGTCAGTGTGTTGGCCGCTGGCTGTAGGTTCAGTCTGGATTGCCGCTACTGCCTTGAAGGCCCGGCCTGCGCCGGGCATCTTCAAGGTTCGGTAAACCTGAAAGGACCAAGGCCATGCTTGTACTCAGCCGCGTAGTGGGCGAATTGATTTCCATCGGCGACAACATTTCCATACGCGTCGTCGCCGTCAACGGCAATAACGTGCGTTTCGGTGTCGAAGCGCCGAGAGAGGTCAATGTGCATCGCTCGGAGGTCTACGAGCGCATCAAGCGCAAGCTGCCCAAACAGAAAAAATCAGTCGAATAGATGTTTGGGCACGTCGTGCTTGAGCATGAGCTGGCATTGCTCGCTTTCTGGGTCGAAGACGATCAGCGCCTGGCCCTTGGTCAATGCCTGGCGGACCCGCAATACGCGGGTCTCCAGGGGCGTGTCATCACCATTGTCGGTACCGTCACGGGTCACGAAATCCTCGATCAGGCGGGTGAGGGTGTCGACTTCAAGTTGGTCGTGGGGGATCAGCATAGGCACCTCGGATCAATCAATGGCGCGATGCTACGGCGGTTGGCAACACATCACCAGCAGGAGCTGCTGCAGGATCGCTAATTGTCGTTGCGCTGTCCCACCAGGCTGTCCACTGACGGCACCCGCGTATCGCTTTCCATCTGGGTGTCGTGCTCGATCTGATGACTGAAGCGGTCAAGTGACCCCGTGGCGGGTTGGGCATCGCTGGCGAAGACCGGTGGGCTGAGGATGTAGGCACCGAGCAGGCGACTCAGGGCCGCAAGGCTGTCGATGTGGGTGCGTTCGTAGCCATGGGTCGCGTCGCAGCCGAAGGCGAGCAGGGCGGTGCGGATGTCATGCCCCGCGGTGACTGCCGAGTGCGCATCGCTGAAGTAATAGCGGAACAGGTCACGGCGTACGGGCAAGTCGTTATCGCTGGCCAGGCGCAACAAATGTCGTGACAAATGGTAGTCGTAAGGTCCGCCCGAATCCTGCATCGCGATGCTCACGGCGTGTTCGCTGGAGTGCTGGCCCGGGGCGACCGGTGCGATGTCGATGCCGACGAATTCGCTGACGTCCCACGGCAATGCCGCCGCCGCGCCGCTGCCGGTCTCTTCGGTGATGGTGAACAGCGGATGACAGTCGATCAGCAATTCTTCACCGCTGTCGACGATGGCTTTCAACGCCGCCAGCAGCGCCGCTACTCCGGCCTTGTCATCGAGGTGGCGGGCGCTGATGTGACCGCTTTCGGTGAATTCCGGCAATGGGTCGAAGGCGACGAAATCGCCGACGCTGATGCCCAGCGAATCACAATCGGCACGCGTCGCGCAGTAGGCGTCGAGGCGCAGTTCGACGTGATCCCAACTGATCGGCATTTCATCCACGGCCGTATTGAAGGCGTGCCCGGATGCCATCAAGGGCAACACGCTACCGCGAATCACGCCGTTGTCGGTGAACAGGCTGACCCGGCTGCCTTCGGCAAAACGGCTGGACCAGCACCCGACCGGGGCCAGGGTCAGGCGACCGTTATCCTTGATGGCCCGTACCGCCGCGCCGATGGTGTCCAGGTGCGCGGATACGGCGCGGTCGGGGCTGTTTTTCTTGCCCTTGAGGGTCGCGCGGATGGTGCCGCGTCGAGTCATTTCGAAGGGAATGCCCAGCTCTTCCAGGCGTTCGGCGACGTAGCGCACGATGGTGTCGGTGAACCCGGTGGGGCTGGGAATGGCGAGCATTTCCAGCAGGACTTTTTGCAGGTACGTCAGGTCGGGTTCTGGGTATTTGATGGTCATGGAAACTCCTGATGGGGTGAGCACTGATCGTTCCCACGCTCTGTGTGGGAACGCCTCAACGGACGCTCTGCGTTCGGCTCTTCGGGACGCAGAGCGTCCCGGGCTGCATTCCCACGCAGAGCGTGGGAACGATCATGAACGAGGCCTAGACTGCCGGCTGACTATGCGGAAACAGCAAATCCACAAAGCGCTCGGCCGTCGGTTGCGGCTCATGGTTGGCCAGCCCGGCGCGTTCATTGGCTTCGATAAATACGTAGTCAGGCTGATCGGCGGCGGTCACCAGCAGATCCAGGCCGACCACCGGAATATCCAGCGCCCGGGCGGCTCGTACGGCAGCGTCCACCAGGGTCGGGTGCAGAATCGCGGTGACGTCCTCGAGAATGCCGCCGGTGTGCAGATTTGCCGTACGCCGCACGAACAGATGTTCGCCCGCCGGCAGGATGCTGCTGTAGTCGTAACCGGCAGCATTCAACGTGCGTTGGGTTTCCTGGTCGAGGGGGATTTTGCTTTCGCCGTCGGTAGCCGCTTGACGGCGTCGGCTCTGGGCTTCGATCAATTCGCCGATGGAATGTTGTCCATCGCCCACCACTTCCGCCGGTCTGCGAATGGCCGCCGCCACCACGTCAAAGCCGATCACCAGGATGCGCAGATCAAGACCCTCATGGAAGCTTTCCAACAACACACGATTGTCGAACTGGCGCGCTGACTCGATGGCTTGCTGGACGTCCTCGATGCTCTGCAAATCCACCGCCACGCCCTGGCCCTGTTCGCCGTCCAACGGCTTGACCACCACTCGATGGTGTTCGTCGAGGAACGCCAGGTTGTCATCGGCATTGCCCGCCAGTTGCTGAGCCGGCAAGTTCAAGCCGGCAGCCTTGAGCACTTTGTGAGTCAGGCTTTTGTCCTGGCACAGGCTCATGCTGATGGCGCTGGTCAGGTCGCTGAGCGATTCCCGGCAGCGAACCCGACGCCCGCCGTGGCTGAGGGTGAACATCCCGGCATCGGCGTCATCCACTTGCACATCGATGCCGCGGCGATGCGCTTCCTCGACAATGATCCGCGCATACGGATTGAAGGCCACCTCTGGCCCCGGCCCGAGAAACAGCGGCTGGTTGATGCCGTTCTTGCGCTTGATGGCGAAGGTCGACAGGTTGCGAAAACCGAGCTTGGCGTAGAGGCTTTTCGCCTGGCGATTGTCGTGCAACACCGACAAGTCGAGATAACTCAGCCCACGGCTCATGAAGTGTTCGATCAAATGCCGCACCAGCACCTCACCGACGCCAGGCCGCGAACAGCGCGGATCGACCGCCAGGCACCATAGGCTGCTGCCGTTTTCCGGATCGTTGAAAGCCGTGTGATGATTGAGCCCCATCACGCTGCCGATCACCGCGCCGCTGTCGTCATCTTCAGCCAGCCAATACACCGGCCCGCCGTCATGTCGTGGGGTCAGCAAGGTCGGATCGACGGGCAACATGCCGCGTGACTGATACAGCTGATTGATCGCATTCCAGTCGGCTTCGGTCTGCGCACGGCGGATGCGAAAACCGCGAAACACCCGGGTGGCCTGACGGTAGTCACTGAACCACAGGCGCAAGGTGTCGGACGGGTCGAGGAACAACTGGGTCGGTTCCAACCCCAATATTTGCTGGGGGGCGGCAACGTACAGGGCAATGTCGCGCTCGCCGGGCTGTTCGTTGAGCAGTTCTTTGGCGAGGCTGGCCGGATCGGCAAAGGTATGGCCGATCAACAGGCGACCCCAGCCGCAATGCACGGCAATCGGCTCGCCGCCCAGTGCGCTGCCGTCTTCGGCCAGGCGCGCCTGCAAGCGTTCGTAGGAGGGCGCCTGACCGCGCAACAAGCGTTGGCTGTAAGCCGTGGCGTGAGGTTTCATCGATCAGATTCCTTGTTCACTGAGCCACAGGTTCAGGGCCGCCAGTTGCCACAGTTTGGAGCCGCGCAGCGGGGTCAGTTGCCCTTGCGGGTCGGTCAGCAGGCGGTCGAGCATGGCCGGGTTGAACAGGCCGCGATCCTGGCTGGGATCGAGCAACAGTTCGCGCACCCATTCCAGCGTGTCACCCTGCAAATGCTTGAGACCCGGCACCGGGAAGTAGCCTTTCTTGCGGTCGATCACTTCAC
This sequence comes from Pseudomonas sp. Sample_10, assembly GCF_004321495.1. Lineage (NCBI taxonomy): Bacteria > Pseudomonadati > Pseudomonadota > Gammaproteobacteria > Pseudomonadales > Pseudomonadaceae > Pseudomonas > Pseudomonas sp. Sample_10. Next base: position 191,704 of record NZ_RCOE01000220.1, on the reverse strand, counting down.
TGGGGATCACCAACCGCGCGGCTTCCTTGAGCACTTGCTTGCCACCGTCCGGCAACTTGAATTTGCCCGGTACGCGAGCCGACAACTCCACCAGGCGATAGTCGAGAAACGGCGTACGCGCTTCCAGGCCCCAGGCCATGGTCATGTTGTCGACGCGCTTGACCGGGTCGTCCACCAGCATCACCGTGCTATCCAGACGCAGGGCTTTGTCGACGGCCGCGTCGGCGCCAGGTTGTGCGAAATGTTGCTTCACGAAGTCGCCGGCAGCGTCGTTCGCGGTCAGCCATTTCGGCTGCACGGTGGCGGCGTAGTCGTCGTAACTGCGATCGAAAAACGCCTCGCGATAAGCGGCGTATGGATCACTGGCGCCATCCACCTGTGGATACCAGTGATAACCGGCGAACAGTTCGTCGGCGCCCTGGCCGCTTTGCACCACTTTGCAATGCTTGGCCACTTCCCGGGACAGCAGGTAGAAGGCGATGCAATCGTGGCTGACCATCGGCTCGCTCATCGCGCGGAACGCGGCGGGCAGTTGCTCGATGATCTCTTTTTCGTCGATGCGCAGTTGATGATGCTGGGTGCCGTAGTGCTTGGCGATCAGGTCCGAATACTGGAATTCGTCACCGCGTTCGCCTCCGGCATCCTGGAAACCGATGGAAAACGTCGACAGGTTTTCTACCCCGACTTCGCGCAACAAGCCCACCAGCATGCTCGAGTCGACACCACCCGAAAGCAGCACGCCAACGTCCACCGCTGCCCGTTGGCGAATCGCTACCGCCTCGCGGGTGCTGTCGAGCACGCGATCGCGCCAGTCTTCGAGTGTCAGACTCATCTCATCGGCGTGTGGGCCGTAGGGCAAGGTCCACCAGGTTTTCTGCTCGGTGCTGCCATCGGGTTCGATGCGCATCCAGCTGGCCGGCGGCAGTTTTTCGATGCCTGCCAGCAACGTGCGTGGCGCCGGGACCACCGCGTGGAAATTCAAATAATGATTGAGCGCCACCGGGTCAAGGATCGGGTTGATGTCTCCCCCCTTGAGCAGCGCCGGCAATGCCGAGGCAAAGCGCAGGCGCTGGCCGGTGCGCGACAGATACAACGGTTTCACGCCAAGGCGATCGCGGGCAATGAACAGGCGTTGCGCATCGCGCTCCCAGATGGCAAAGGCAAACATGCCGTTGAGTTTCGGCAGCAGAGCCTCACCCCAGGCGTGAAAGCCCTTGAGCAGCACTTCGGTGTCGCCACCGGAATAGAAGGCATAACCAAGGCCTTCCAGCTCCGCACGCAATTCCGGGTAGTTGTAGATGGCGCCGTTGAAGGCCAGCGACAAGCCCAGTTGGTTGTCGATCATCGGCTGCGCAGAGCCGTCCGACAGGTCCATGATTTTCAGGCGTCTGTGGCCCAGGGCAATCGGCCCTTGGCTATGGAAACCCCAGGCATCAGGACCGCGTGGTGCCAGGTGATGGGTGATTCGCTCTACGGCTGCAAGGTCTGCAGGTTGATTGTCAAAACGTAACTCGCCAGCTAATCCGCACATAAATTCCTTACCGGTTTTTCCGTTGGGGAGGGTGAAACGCTACCGCGCCAAAACAGCGGGTACTCAGAAACTGACCCGCTCGGATTTCAGTAGTTTTAGATCGATACGTTATAAGTGGCGGCTGTCGGACGAATGGCTCCTACCTGAAACGGCTTGTGCCAGTGGCAGTAGATATTGCTACGAAGCATAGGAATACTTGCTCGGACGCCACGGGATGAGCCCTGATATTCGAATTATCATTTGCCCGTTGAGCGCCGTAGGCTGAACGCATCTGAATGCAATAAGGACATTGCACATGCTGCCAACACCTGCGAATACAAACTCTCCTGCCGTGACATTTACCCCGGCGCATCGGCTGGACGCACTGGTGGAACACACCGCTGACCTGGACAAGGCCGAGGTCTTGCAAAGGTCCATTCCGGACTGGCTGGCCAACGCCGACCTGGCCCAGGCGCAAGCGCTGAAGACAGCCTTTGAGCAGGCCCATGTTTGCCACACCCGGGCGCGCGAGGCGCTCGACAGGCTGAAGCCGCTGGATGTGTTCTGCAAGGAGCAATTGACCGACTTGCTCAAAGCCAAGTGGACAGTCGAGTTCGATGTCGAGCGCGATACGCTGGAGGTCAGCACCACTTCGATTACTTCGACAAGCATGTTCCCCGTCGATTGGACTGGCACCGTCACCACCCAATCCCGCAGTCTGCTCCACGCCGCCATGGAGAACTTCACCCTCGGCGAAGCTGGCACGAATGGATTTTCCAAAGAATCGTTGATTCGCATCAATGGCAAGCCTCAGACAGCAACAGTCATCACCCCTGCGCACTTCGCCACGTTGTGCCGCGAACTGGACCTCGGTGGCCGTTACCAGCAACACATTGACCAAGCATTGGCGCTTCCCCCCAGAACCCTGGTTGACAGCGCTGCCAACTCAGCGGCTTCGGCTGCTGACATTCGGCGCCTGAAATTGCTCGATATGCAGGTCGCCGTGCACATCGCCTACATGAAAAAGGACATCAGCGCCGCAGCTCATGCCCTCCTGAACAGCGTGATCACGCAAGATGTTCCGGTGGCAAGCATCCGAAACGCGCTGTTCGATGGCGTACCGGTGATGTGGCAGGGCTTGATGATTCATGACGTTTGCATCTCGGGTGCGCTGGTGTTCAGCAATCAGTCGATCGATACCCACGCACAGGCGAAATGCATCGTCTACATGCCGAACGAGCCCCGTCGACCGCTGTATGAATACGCCTCGCTGGACGAGTTCAAGGTTTACCTGACACTCAAGTTGCAAACCAAAAGCTACCGAGCGGTGTTCGCCAGGCAATACCTTTGCGGTCACGATAAGACGAAGTTCTTTACCGCTTTTGACAAGGACAAGGCATTAGGTCCTTTGGCGACCATGCCAGCGACCTGTCCTTCGGATTTTTTCTTCAGTGCTTTCATCGAAAAGACCCAGCAGGATGCGCAAGTGTTGGCGGTGCCGACAGAATCGGTCGATGAACAACAACGGGAGAAAACACGTAAAACGCTGATGGAGGCGAGCCTGGTCCTGCTCAACGCAGCGTCGTTCTTCGTTCCTGTACTCGGGGAGTTGATGGCCGCGGCGGCCATCGTCGACATTGCCGGCGAGGTGTATGAAGGGGTGCAGGACTGGACGCACGGCCAGCGCACCGAGGCCTTGTCGCATTTACTCAACGTCGTGGAAAACGTCGCGCAGATGGCCGCGTTTGTGGTGGGCGGCAAGGTGGTGACGTCTGCATTCAGTCGAATCGCAGGCGAACAGGCGACCTTTTTCGACGGTTTTGAGGCGGTAACCGGTCGTCATGGCGAACCAAGGTTATGGAAACCCGACCTGAAGGCCTACAAACAGGCAACGCCACCGGCAGCGACACTGCGACCTGATTCGAACGGCCTCTACAAGGACGGCCAGCGCACGTTGATCCTCATGGACGGGGCGCCGTATCGCGTCTCGCAAGATCCTGCGACGAAAGCGTGGCGCGTCGACCATCCCGTGCGCCAGGATGCTTTTCAGCCCACTCTCGTACGTCACGTCGAAGGAGGCTGGCGCCATATCCATGAACACGTATACGAATGGCCAAGCGGTTATGCGCTCAAACGGCTCAGCCCTGGCCAGACCGGGCTGAGCCACAGCGACATCGTGAGCATTGGCGCCATCACCGACCTGTCACCGGCGCTTGTGCACCAATTGCACGAAGCAAATTTGCCCTTGCCGGCACGGATCAAGGACTGCATCGAGCGGTTCAAATTGAATCAGGGTATCAATCTGCTGATCAGGCGAATGGAGCGTGGAGAATTCTTCGGCACAGCCCATTTGCAGGAACAACTGCATACGTTGCCGACATTGCCCGGTTGGCCCAAGGAGCGATTCATCGAGGTCGTCGACGATAAACAGCAGTTCGTCTCGCGCCACCCGCAATCGGCGACGGTTGATGAGGCCAACCGCGTGCCTGTCAGCGAGTCCGAGCTGAAGTCAGGAAAGTTGCTGGAGACCGTGATCAATGGCCTGTCTTCCAAGGAAGTCGAAGGCATCATCGGCGCCACGACAGAGTCCAAACCCGCGCTGCTGGCGCAAAAAATCGGCACGGCGCTGAAAGGCAATCGCCGGCCCCTGATGGAGCAGCTGTATAAAACCTACGATGGCATTGCCACTGGCGACGTTGCAACGTTGTGCGACCAGGTTACCGACCTTCCGGTGCGCGTGGCCGAGGAGCTGTTTAGCAATGCCTCTGGCAGAGACCGTAGCCTTCTTCGTGAGCGCAGGATCCTGGGGCTGGATCTGGCGCAACAGGTCAGTGAGGCACAGTTTGCGATCAGGCAGGATCGTGCCCTCACCGGGTTTCGCCTGCCGTCTCTGGCCAATGACGATACCGACAACCTGGCACTCAGGTTCATGGATCGACTGCAAGGCTGGGACGACGGGTTTCGCCTGGAAGTACGCCAGGGATCAAGCACCGGCACCTTGCTCGACAGCGTTGGCCAGGCCACTGCACCCGCGAAGGGCGTGATCGTCAAGACGGCTTCGGGCTATCAAGTCAGCCAAGGCACTGGCACCACGCTCACTACACGTAGCAGCGAGCGCCTGCTCGATTCGATTTATCGCGCATTGCCGCAAACCCAGCGCACCCGCATGGGCTTGTCCGGGATCGAGGCGCAGGATGTTTCAAGGTTGCAGACCCGTCTGTTGGTGGCAACATCACGGGATCCGCTACGCACCGCACGGATGCTGCGCAATGAACGCACAGAGCTGGCGCAACATTTTTCCAGCTGCGTACAGGCTGACCCGCCTGCGGCAAACGTCTATGCACAAGCCTTGATTCGCAAAGTCAGAAAGCTCTATCCGTATTTCAGCGATGCCCAGGTTTCGTCTTTTCTCGACGCGGCAGGCAGCACCCAAACGTTGCGGGTAAACGGCATCAAGGCGCTCGAGCAGCAGCTCAAGCAACTGCGCGAGGTCCTGCGCAACTGGTGCGCCGATGACGAACAAATGAAGAAGTTGCCCGGGCAACTCAACGACCTGCGAGTCAGTCGTCGTCAGGTGGCCGATGCCATCGAAAACTGCTGGCGCCGGGTCGCGCCGCCGAGATGGCCGCAGGATCAGCCCTACACAGCGCTCAATCTTCAGCGCAACCCGGTCGGCCAGATGCCGACGCTGACCGAACAAGACGTTGCGCATGTACGCAGCCTCGCTATCACGGACATGGAAGCAGGTGATGAGTTGGCCTATTTCCTGAGGCCGTTCAAAGGGTTGGTCACCCTGGAGCTGGACCGCAATCGGCTGACGCGGTTGCCTGAAATACTGTCGCATATGCCCGACCTTCAGCATTTGAGCCTGAACGGCAATCAAGTGGCGCTGACGGAGCACACGTTGCGCAAACTGGCCGACATGCGCACGTTGCGCACGCTTTCGCTCAGCGGCAACCGTCTGGGAGCCACGCTGGATGTCAGCCAAATGGCCAACCTGCAGGCCTTGATTCTCAGCGACACACACGCCACCGAACTGCCTGCGGGATTTGACCGCTTGCCGTACCTCAACAGAGTCGACTTGCGCGGTAACCAGATTCGAGAGTTGCCGGACTGGCTGTTTGATGTGCCGCAACGCTTCGCCCAATTCATCAACCTGCGATACAACCCCTTGTCCGCAGCCAGTCGCGCGAAACTGCAGTCTTACCGTGACAGGACCGGTATCGGCATGGGGTTCATGGCGGACGATGCCAAGGTGACCAGTGAACAGGTCGCCAGGGACTTCTGGATGCCCGATTCACGGGAAGCTGATTACACCCGGCGCAACCGCACATGGCTGGCGCTGAAGAATGAGCCTGCGTCGCCGGGACTCTTCCAGTTGCTGGCCGAGGTGGGGAACTCGGCGGACAGCCGTTTTGTGCATGAAGACATGACTCGTCGGGTATGGAACGTCATTGACGCGACAGCCGCTGATTCGGCGTTGCGCGAGCGGTTGTTGGCGCTGGCGGTGAAGGCCAACTGTACGGATTCCGCGGCATTGATTTTCAGTCACCTTGAAGTGGCGGTCGAAATCGACAAGGTGGTGAAGGCGTCTGCCAATGCTCACGATGAAGCCGCTCGACTGTTGAGCCTTGGGCGAGCTTTGTTCTGCCAGGACACCCTAGCCGGGATTGCCGAGGAACATGCGCGGGCCAACCCCAGGCTTGATCCCGTGGAAGTGGAATTGGCCTACCGAACCGGTTTGGCCGAGCGGCTGGAGCTGGTCGGCCAACCTCGGCATATGCGTTACGCATCGCTCAGCGGTGTGACGCAGGCAAACCTGGACACTGCTTACGCCCGAGTGACCACGGCATTATTGTCGCCGGCGTTGCTGCGGGATCTGAGCACGCGTTCATTCTGGGTCGACTTCTTGCGTAAGCATCACGCTCAACGTTTGAATCGCCTCGCCGCACCCTTTCACGTGCGAATGCAGGCGGCCTTCGAAGGCGAGGCGACGCTGGGCACGCGCTATCGCGCCCATGTCGATGGCATCATGGATCAGTTGCAGCAGGCCGAGACCACGTTGCTGGAGGAACTGACCACGCAGGCGCTGGCGGCGGACGAGACGAAAACCTGTTTTATCCTCGATTGAGCGTCTCAGGCCTTGCCGCGAATCAATCGGCGCAAGGCAAAACGGTTCGGGTGGCAGGCTTCGGCCACCGCCCTGGGCAGAGGCAGCGGTTCGTTATCCAGCCAGGCGGCGAGCAATTCGCCGGACAGCGGCGCGGTGATCAAACCACGTGAGCCGTGACCGCTGTTGACGTACAAGCCGTCGAGCCATGGGCATTCGATGTCCGGCACTTGCCGGGCATCCTTGGCGAGTGCCGCATAGGCCTGGGCGAAAGCCTGACTGTCGGCCAACGGGCCGACAATCGGCAGGTAGTCGGGGCTGGTGCAGCGAAACGCCGCCCGACCCTGGAGGCTTTCCGGGGCAAGCGTGTCGGCCCCCAGTCGCGTGACCAGATCGTGGGAAATCTCTTCGAGCATGGCCAGGTTGCCCTGGTGTTCGGCGATGGTCGGAGTCAGGTCGTCGCTCTTGAAATCGAAACTGGCGCCGAGGGTATGTTCGCCATGGCGCGCGGGGGCCACATAGCCTTCGGCACATACCACCGTGCTCAAGGCCTGGCTTTGCGGGGTTTGCGCCAGGCGGGTGATTTGCCCGCGAATGCGTTTGAGCGGCAATTCTGCGCTTTCGGCGAAGCGTTGAATCTCGGCGGCACCGGCCAGCACGACCACGGGGGCGCTGGCGAGCAAGCGCTCGCCGTCCCACGCTTGCCACTGGCCGTCGACCTTGCGCAGTTGCACGGCATCGTGGTGTGTCAGTATTTGAATGTTGTGCTGTGCAACCTGCGATTGGCACAGCGCCGGAGGATGCACCCAACCACCTTCGGGAAAGTACATGCCGCCGTGCGCCAGTCCGATCCCCGCCAGCGCCTGGGCCTGGGGCTGATCGATCAGGTGCAGCAGGTCTGCGGGAAACGCCTCGGCCAATTGCGCCTGTCGTTCGGCTTCCCTGGCATTGAACGCCAGTTGCAGCACGCCGCAATCGTCCCAGTCAGTGCCACGTTGCAAGTGCTCCAGCAGTCGTCGGGTGTAGCCGAAACCGCTGACGATCATTTGCGACAGCGCGGTGCCGTGCGCCGATAACTTCAGGTAAAGCACACCCTGTGGATTGCCGGAGGCCTCCTGGGCAATGTCGGCGTGGCGCTCCAGCACGCTCACTTGCCAGCCTCGCGCTGCAAGACTGGCGGCGCTGGCGCAACCGGCCAGACCGGCGCCGATCACCAGTGCCCGGCGTTCACCCGTCAGCGGTGCAGGGCGGGCAAACCAGGGTTTGGCCGGGATTGGCGCAGCAACCTCCTGCGGCCACCCGAGGAATTCTCCACGCAGGATTTCCCATTTATGGCCGATGCCCGGCGTGCGTTTCATCTTGAAGCCCGCGGCGTTCAGCAGTCGCCGAACCCAACCGGTACTGGTGAAGGTACTGATGGTCGAGCCGGGAGCAGCCAATCGTGCCAGTTCGACGAACAGTTCGGCGGTCCACATGTCAGGGTTTTTCGCCGGGGCAAAACCGTCGAGAAACCAGGCGTCGATTGGCCCGTCCAGTTGCGGCAGTTGCTCCAGTGCATCGCCGATCAGCAAGGTCAGCGTGACCCGGCCGTTGGCCAGTGTCAGGCGCTGAAAGCCTTGATGGATGGCCACGTACTGCGCCAGCAGTTGATCGGCAAATACCTTGAGCTGCGGCCATAGTGCCAGGGCGCGTTGCAGGTCGGCGAGGCTCAATGGATATTTTTCGACACTGACAAAATGCAGCCGCGCATCGGGCGCCGCATGTTGCTCGAACACCTGCCAGGCACAGAGAAAATTCAGCCCGGTACCAAACCCCGTTTCGCCAATCACCAACCGGCCACCGGGTGACAACGCGGCAAAACGTTCTGCCAGACGATTCTGTTCGATGAACACGTAGCGGGTTTCGTCCAGCCCCGACTGATCGGAGAAATACACATCGTCGAACACACGCGAATACGGACGACCTTGATCATCCCAGTCGAGCTGGGCGTGGGGCAATACAGGTTTCATGGCAGGCTCGGCAACGGCAAGGTGGCCATTCTAGCCGATCACGGGCGTGGCGCTTGATCCGCCTTTGTGGCGAGGGAGCTTGCTACGCCTTTGTGGCGAGGGAGCTTGCTCCCGCTCGGGTGCGAAGCAGCCGCCAATGTTTTTGGCGACAGCTACGCTGTCCAGCGCAAGCAAGCTCCCTCGCCACAGGTTTCTCGCGGCTGCGAAAATTGGATTTGTCTCACGCAAGAGAGGTCCATCCGCTAGTCTTGCTCAAATCTGCAAGGGAGCCGTTCATGTTCGAATCCGCTGAAATCGACCACGCCATCGACAAAGAAACCTACGACGCCGAAGTGCCGGCGCTGCGCGAAGCCTTGCTCGAAGCGCAATTCGAGCTTCAGCAGCAAAAACGTTTTCCGGTGATCATCCTGATCAACGGCATCGAAGGCGCCGGTAAGGGCGAGACGGTCAAATTGCTCAACGAGTGGATGGACCCGCGCTTGATCGAGGTCCGCACGTTCGATCAGCAAACCGATGAAGAACTGGCACGCCCCCCGGCGTGGCGCTATTGGCGGATGCTGCCGGCCAAGGGGCGCATGGGGGTTTTCTTCGGCAATTGGTACAGCCAGATGCTGCAGGGCAGGGTACATGGCGAATTCAAGGACCCGCGCCTGGATCAAGCCATCAATGGCGCCGAGCGCCTGGAAAAGATGCTCTGCGATGAAGGCGCAGTGATCGTCAAATTCTGGTTCCACCTCTCCAAGAAACAGATGAAGGCGCGCCTCAAGGCGTTGGCCGACGATCCCTTGCACAGTTGGCGCATCAGCCCACTGGACTGGCAGCAATCGCAGACCTACGACCGTTTCGTCAAGTTCGGTGAGCGTGTCCTGCGTCGCACCAGCCGTGACTATGCGCCGTGGCACGTCATCGCTGGTATGGATGCACGCTATCGCAGCCTGGTAGTGGGCAAGATTCTGCTCGAAAGCCTGCGAGGTGCCTTGCAGCGGCCGCAGATCCATCCGGACAAAGTCAGCGCTGCGCCGGTGTTGCCCAGTGTCGATCAAGTCAACCTGCTCGACAGCCTGGACCTGACCCTGCACCTGGAAAAAGACGATTACGAGGAACAGTTGGTGACCGAGCAGGCGCGGCTTTCCGGGTTGATGCGGGACAAACGCATGCGCCGGCACGCCCTGGTCGCGGTGTTCGAAGGCAACGACGCAGCGGGCAAGGGCGGGGCGATCAGGCGAGTGGCGGCGGCGCTCGATCCACGTCAATACAACATCGTGCCGATTGCCGCGCCCACTGAAGAAGAGCGTGCACAGCCATACCTTTGGCGCTTCTGGCGACACCTGCCGGCACGGGGCAAATTCACCGTGTTCGACCGCTCATGGTATGGCCGGGTGCTGGTGGAACGTATCGAGGGTTTTTGCAGCCCGGCGGACTGGTTGCGCGCCTACAGTGAAATCAACGATTTCGAAGAACAGATTGGCGATGCCGGGGTGGTCGTCGTCAAGTTCTGGCTGGCCATCGACAAACAGACTCAAATGGAACGCTTTCAGGAGCGCGAAGAAATTCCTTTCAAACGTTTCAAGATCACCGAGGATGACTGGCGCAATCGGGAAAAGTGGGACGACTATCGCGCCGCTGTCGGCGACATGGTCGACCGCACCAGCACCGAAATCTCGCCGTGGACGTTGATTGAAGCCAACGACAAGCGCTGGGCACGGGTCAAGGTGTTGCGCACGATCAATCAGGCACTGGAAGAAGCGTTCAGGAAATCCGATAAACACGCCAGCAAGGCCAACAAGGGCAAGAAGTGAGGCGATGGTTGCGCATACGCGGGGTGAATGATTGTCGCGGTTGGTAATTGGGTGGGCTTATGCTCGGGCCACTCTCAACCGACAACAACAATGAGGTAATGCCATGCGTGAAGTGGTGATCGTCGACAGCGTGCGGACCGGCCTGGCCAAATCCTTTCGCGGCAAGTTCAACCAGACCCGTCCGGACGACATGGCAGCGCACTGCGTCAATGCCTTGCTGGCACGCACCGGCATCGACCCGGCCAGCGTCGAGGATTGCATCGTCGGCGCCGGCTCCAATGAAGGCGCCCAGGGTTACAACATCGGGCGCAACGTCGCGGTGTTGTCGCGTCTTGGCATCGGTACCGCCGGCATGACCTTGAATCGCTTCTGCTCGTCAGGCTTGCAGGCGATTGCCATCGCTGCCAACCAGATCGCTTCCGGTTGCAGCGACATCATCGTCGCCGGTGGGGTCGAGTCGATCAGCCTGACCATGAAAAGCGTCAACACCGATAACCTGATCAACCCGCTGCTCAAGGAACAGGTGCCGGGTATTTATTTCCCGATGGGCCAGACCGCCGAAATCGTCGCCCGCCGCTACAACGTCAGTCGTGAAGAGCAGGATCTGTACGCCCTGCAAAGTCAGCAACGCACCGCCCAGGCACAGGCTGCCGGGTTGTTCGATGATGAAATCGTGCCGATGGCGGTGAAGTATCGCGTTGAAGACAAAGCCACCGGGCAGGTGCAGATTCTCGACGGTGTCGTCGATCGCGATGACTGCAACCGTCCCGACACTACGCTGCAAAGCCTGGCCGGATTGAATCCGGTTTTCGCTGAAGATGGTTCGGTGACGGCGGGCAACTCGTCGCAATTGTCGGACGGCGCGTCCATGACGATGGTGATGAGCCTGGAGAAAGCCCTGGCGCTTGGCTTGAAGCCAAAAGCGTTTTTCCGAGGATTCGCCGTGGCCGGCTGCGAACCGGATGAAATGGGCATCGGCCCGGTGTTTTCGGTGCCGAAACTGCTCAAGGCCAAGGGCTTGCAGATGGCCGACATTGACCTGTGGGAACTCAACGAAGCGTTTGCCTCGCAATGCCTTTACGCGCGCAATCGGCTGGAGATCGAGAACGACAAGTACAACGTCAACGGCGGCTCAATCTCCATCGGCCACCCGTTTGGCATGACCGGTTCGCGTCAGGTCGGGCACATCGTTCGCGAGTTACAGCGGCGCAATCTGCGTTACGGCGTGGTGACCATGTGCGTGGGTGGCGGGATGGGGGCGACCGGGTTGTTTGAGGCGGTTCGGTAAACGCCTCGGATTTTGTCATGACTGTTAAATAGCTATCGCCAGCAGGCTAGCTCCCACAGGATCTGATGGGCGACACAGATCCTGTGGGAGCTAGCCTGCTGGCGATGAAGGCGACTCGGTTTATCCATTCGTCGCCATATTTTTCATCCGCTCTATATAAGCATGAATCTCCCGCGCAGCCGCCTCGACATTGGCAAACGGCCCCTCGAGGGTGTTTTCCCGGGTGCTGAAATACAACTCCCCATTCACTCGACATAACCGATCACTGCGAAAGTGCAGGCCGGGAGCGTTGTCCTGGGCGCGCATGCCATACATGGCGAATCTCCTGAAAGTGTCCTGTGGATCCAATCAGCTTATGCAAGAACCACTTGCGGCGCCTATCGATCCGATCAGCGGCAGTTCGTCAATCAAGCGTTGCGACCTGCACAGTTTCATTCGCGGCCAGACGCCAACTGTGCCTGTGTACTGCGCGCCGGTGCGCCTAGAATGCCGTTACTTGTCATCGGGTTTCGGGGTTTGCATGCACATTTCATCGGGTCGCTGGGTCTACGGTTTGTTTCTGGCCCTGCTGACTGCGTTGCTGTGGGGAATCCTTCCCATCAAACTCAAGCAGGTCTTGCTGGTGATGGACCCGGTGACGGTCACCTGGTTTCGCTTGATGGTGTCCGGCAGCTGCCTGTTCCTGTATCTGGCGGCGACCAAACGCCTGCCGAGCCGCAAAGTGCTCGGGCCACGCGGCGGCTGGCTGGTGTTGATGGCGGTACTGGGGCTGGTGGGCAACTACGTGCTGTATCTGATGGGGCTCAACCTGCTCAGCCCCGGCACCGCGCAACTGGTGGTGCAGATGGGGCCGATCATGTTGTTGATCGCCAGCCTGTTTGTCTTCAAGGAGCGTTTCAGCCTGGGGCAGGGCATTGGCTTGCTCGTGCTGCTGATTGGCTTCGTGCTGTTTTTCAATCAGCGTCTCTCTGAGTTGCTCACGTCGCTGAGCGATTACACCGCCGGTGTGTTGCTGGTGCTGCTGGCGTCCACGGTCTGGACCTTTTATGCCTTGGGGCAGAAGCAGTTGCTGACGGTGTGGAACTCGCTGCAGGTGATGATGGTGATCTATCTGTTCTGCGGGCTGTTGCTGACGCCGTGGGTGCATCCACTCGAAGCACTGCAATTGAGCCCGTTGCAAGGCTGGTTGCTGCTGGCATGCTGCATGAACACCCTGATTGCCTACGGCGCGTTTGCCGAAGCACTGGCGCATTGGGAAGCATCGCGGGTCAGTGCCACGCTGGCGATTACACCGTTGGTGACGTTTGCGGCGGTTGCCCTGGCCGCCTGGTGGTGGCCGGACTATGTGCATGCCGAGACCATCAATGGTCTGGGGTATGGCGGGGCAGTGCTGGTGGTGTTGGGTTCGGCGCTGGTGGCGTTGGGGCCTTCGTTGATTGCCGGGCTGAAGGCGCGGAAAATGCGGATGGCGGCCGGTTAGACCGCGTTATCGTTCATCGCGGGCAAGCCACGCTCCCACAGGATCAAGGCGATCACAATATCAGTGAACGACACAAAACCCTGTGGGAGCAGGCTTGCCCGCGATGACGGACTTGCAGGCGCTACCAATCTCAGCCCTTGGCCCCGGCCTCCAGCATATTCTCCGGCCTTACCCACGCATCAAACTCTTCATCGGTCAGATACCCCAATTCCAGTGCCGCCTCGCGCAAGGTCAACCCTTCGGCGTAAGCCTTCTTGGCAATCTCCGCCGATTTGTCATAACCGATGTGCGGGTTCAGCGCCGTCACCAGCATCAAGCCTTGCTCAAGGTGTTCTGCCATTTTCTCGGCATCCGGCTCAAGGCCTGCTATGCAATGCTGCTGGAAGTTGCTGCAGCCATCGCCGAGCAAGCGGATCGATTGCAGCAGGTTGTGGATGATCACCGGTTTGAACACGTTCAACTGCAAGTGCCCCTGACTGGCGGCAAAACCGATCGCCACGTCATTGCCGAGCACCTGACAGGCGAGCATCGACAGCGCTTCGCACTGGGTCGGGTTGACCTTGCCGGGCATGATCGAGCTGCCCGGCTCGTTGGCCGGTAGCTTCACTTCGGCAAAACCGGCACGCGGTCCGGAACCGAGCAGGCGCAAGTCGTTGGCGATCTTCATCAGCGTCACGGCGAGGGTTTTCAGTGCCCCGGACAGGGTCGTTAGCGGCTCGTGCCCGGCCAGGGCGGCGAATTTGTTCGGTGCGGTAACGAACGGCAGGCCGGAAAGCGCCGCCAGTTCAGCAGCGATGGCTTCACCGAAACCGTGCGGTGAGTTCAGCCCGGTACCGACCGCCGTACCGCCCTGGGCCAGTTCACACACCGCCGGCAGCGCGCTGCGAATGGCCCGCTCGGCGTAATCGAGTTGCGCTATAAAAGCCGAAACTTCCTGGCCGAAGGTGATGGGTGTGGCATCCATCATGTGCGTGCGCCCGGTTTTCACCAGCTTCATGTGACGCGCTGACAGTTCAGCCAGCCCGCCCGACAGTTCGCTGATCGCCGGCAGCAAATGGTGCTGCACTGCCTGCACGGTGGCGATGTGCATGGCGGTGGGGAAGCAGTCGTTGGAACTCTGGGAACGATTGACATGATCGTTGGGGTGCACCGGAGATTTGCCGCCGCGCGGATTGCCCGCCAGTTCGTTGGCCCGGCCCGCAATCACTTCATTGACGTTCATGTTGCTCTGGGTGCCGCTGCCGGTTTGCCACACCACCAGCGGAAACTGATCGTCATGCTGGCCGGCGAGTACCTCATCCGCCGCTTGTTCGATCAGCCGGGCGATGTCGGCGGGCAGGTCGCCGTTGCGGTCGTTGACCCGTGCCGCCGCTTTCTTGATCAGCGCCAGACCGTGCAGCACGGCCAGCGGCATCTGTTCGTTGCCAATGGCAAAGTTGACCAGCGAGCGTTGTGTCTGTGCGCCCCAGTAGGCCTCCTCCGGGACTTCAACCTGGCCAAGGCTGTCGGTTTCGATACGGCTCATCGGTCACACTCCTGTAAGTCTGATTGCGCAGTTTAGGCCGTGATCGCCGGCCGGGGTTCCATCTGTCTCGCTTGCAACCATTGAACCCCTCTAAATCAGGCGCGACAAGGCTTGGGGTTGAGTGACAGCGTTTTTTAGGCGCAGAATGGACGTCCTTGGGGTTTTACCTCGCCTGCTAGAAAAGGAAACTCGATGACTCGTCTTCGTGCCATCTGTACCGCGGTTGCATTGGTTTGTGCCAGCGGCCAGGTTTTTGCCGACACCGCCAGCCACAACGCCAGTGCCGAGGCCTTCCTGACCCTGGCGCATGCTGACAAATTGGGCACTCCGGTGTACATGCAAGTGCAGCAAATGTTTGCTCAACGCTTCCAGCAAACCAAAGCCCCGGACTCGAAAAAAGCGGTACTGGAAACCTACCAGGCCAAGGCCAACGCCGCCCTGGACCAGGCCATTGGCTGGAACAAGCTGAAGCCGGACATGGTCAAGCTCTACACCACCAACTTCACTGAGTCGGAACTCAAGGACCTGGTGGCCTTCTACAAATCGCCATTGGGCAAGAAAGTCCTGGAAAAAATGCCGCAACTGACCCAGCAATCGGCCCAGATGACCCAGGCCAAGCTGGAAAGCGCGGTACCTGTCGTCAACAAACTGCTGGCCGACATGACTGCCGAGCTGGAGCCCAAAGGCGCCGCTGCGCCAGCCAAGGCCAAGCCTTAAGCGGAGTTCTGTATGACCATGCAACAACGCATCGAATCGACGCTGGGCCTGCTTCAGCCCCAGCATCTGCAGGTGCTCGATGAAAGCCACATGCACAGTCGCGGGTTACAGACGCACTTCAAGGCTGTAGTTGTCAGCCAGCAATTCGAAGGGCTGAACCGGGTCAAGCGCCACCAGAAAGTCTACGGCACGCTCGGCGAGCTGATGGGCGAGTTCCATGCGTTGGCGCTGCATACCTACACGCCTGAAGAATGGGCACAGATCGACGCGGCGCCGGCCTCGCCGACCTGTGCTGGCGGCAGCCATTGATGTGATGGGCTGAAGAACTGTGGCGAGGGAGCTTGCTCCCGCTGGACTGCGAAGCAGTCCCGGAACCTGCAACGGCGTTTTGTCTGAAAGAGTGCAGTCGCCAGCAATACGACTGCTTCGCAGTCCAGCGGGAGCAAGCTCCCTCGCCACATCGTCGTCCTAAACAGCACGGTTTTTTGTTAGAATGCCCAACGCGCCGCTCACCCGGCGCGTTTTTTTTCGCATCCGGTTCACCCCTTACGAGGGTAGCCACCTGGAGATTCATCCATGACACAACAGATTGTCGTGGCGGCACTGTATAAGTTCGTCACCCTGGAAGATTACGTCGACCTGCGCGAGCCACTGCTCAAGGCAATGGTCGACAACGGCATCAAAGGCACTCTGCTGATCGCCGAAGAAGGCATCAACGGTACCGTGTCCGGTAGCCGCGAAGGCATCGACGGGCTGATGGCCTGGCTCAAGAACGACCCGCGCATGGACGACATCGACCACAAAGAGTCGTACTGCGACGAACAGCCGTTCTATCGCACCAAAGTCAAACTCAAGAAAGAAATCGTCACCCTCGGCGTCGAAGGCGTGGACCCGAACAAAAAGGTCGGCACCTACGTTGATCCGCAGGACTGGAACGCACTGATCAGCGATCCCGAAGTGCTGCTCATCGACACGCGCAACGATTACGAAGTCTCGATCGGCACCTTCGAAGGCGCCATCGATCCGAAAACCACCAGTTTTCGCGAATTCCCCGACTACATCAAAGCCAACTTCGACCCGGCCGTGCACAAGAAGGTCGCCATGTTCTGCACCGGCGGCATTCGCTGCGAAAAGGCTTCGAGCTACATGCTCAGCGAAGGCTTCGATGAGGTCTATCACCTCAAGGGTGGCATCCTGAAGTACCTCGAAGAGGTGCCACAGGAAGAAACCAAGTGGCAGGGTGACTGCTTTGTGTTCGATAACCGCGTGACCGTTCGCCATGACCTGAGCGAAGGTGATTACGATCAATGTCATGCCTGTCGCACGCCGGTCAGCATCGAGGATCGCGCCTCCGAGCACTACGTAGCCGGTATCAGCTGCCCGCATTGCTGGGACAAACTGAGCGAGAAAACCCGGCGCAGCGCCATCGATCGGCAAAAGCAGATCGAACTGGCCAAGGCCCGCAACATGCCTCACCCGATCGGCTACAACTACAAGCAAGCATCATCTTCCGAGGCCTGAACCATGTCTGCGCGCCTGCTCTATGTGATGGACCCGATGTGCTCCTGGTGCTGGGGCTTTGCTCCGGTTGCAAACGCATTGGTAGAGCAGGCGGCGGCCGCCGGAGTGGAGGTGCATCTGGTAGTGGGCGGTTTGCGCACCGGCAGTGGCGCCGCGCTGGAACCGACCACCCGGCGCTATATCCTTGAGCACTGGCAGGCGGTCACCGAGGCTACCGGCCAGCCGTTCAAGCGTGAGGGCGCGTTGCCTGACGGTTTTGTCTACGACACCGAACCTGCCTGCCGTGCGCTGGTGACGGCTCGCAACCTGGCGCCGGATTGTGCCTGGAAACTGCTCGGCCTGATTCAACATGCCTTTTATGCTGAAGGTCGCGATGTCACGCGCGCCAGTGTCCTGGTGGAGCTGGCAGAACAGGCCGGTCTGCCGCGCATCGAATTCGCAGCAGCGTTTGATCGTGCCGATACGCATGCCGCGACGGCTGCCGACTTCACCTGGGTCCAGGACCTGGGCATCGCCGGTTTCCCCACGTTACTGGCTGAGCGAAACGGGCAATTGGCGTTGCTGACCAATGGCTATCAGCCTTTGAGCGTTTTGTCCCCGCTGCTCGGCCGCTGGCTGGAGCGCGCTGCCTGTGCATGACCTGCCCGACGAAGCCGTAACCGCTAAACGTGTCGACCGCTTGAGCTGGGCGGAAATCCGTCGTCTGGCGCTTCATCACAAGAAATCGCTCTGGATCGCCAACGGCGTTGCCGTACTGGCGACGCTGTGCAGTGTGCCGATCCCGTTGCTGCTGCCGTTGCTGGTCGATGAAGTGCTGTTGGGGCACGGTGACGCCGCGCTGAAAATCATGAACCTCGCGCTGCCTGAGGTTTGGCAAAAAGCCGCCGGTTACATTGGCCTGATGCTGGTGGTGACCCTGGCCCTGCGTTGCGCGGCGTTGCTGTTCAACGTGCTTCAGGCGCGGTTGTTCGCTGCCCTGGCCAAAGACATCGTCTACCGCATTCGCATCCGCCTGATCGAACGCCTCAAGCGTATTTCACTGGGTGAATACGAAAGCCTGGGCAGTGGCACCGTCACCACTCATCTGGTCACCGACCTGGACACGGTGGACAAGTTTGTCGGCGAAACCCTCAGCCGCTTCCTGGTGGCCATGCTGACCCTGGTCGGCACCGCCGGGATTCTGATGTGGATGCATTGGAAACTGGCGCTGTTGATTTTGCTGTTCAACCCGTTGGTGATCTACGCCACGGTGCAGTTGGGCAAACGGGTCAAACACCTGAAGAAACTCGAGAACGACAGCACCTCGCGATTCACCCAGGCGCTGACCGAAACCCTGGATGCCATCCAGGAAGTGCGCGCCGGCAACCGTCAGGGCTTCTTCCTCGGTCGATTGGGGCTGCGGGCCAGGGAAGTTCGCGATTACGCGGTCAATTCCCAATGGAAAACCGACGCCTCGAACCGGGCCAGCGGTCTGTTGTTCCAGTTCGGCATCGATATCTTTCGCGCCGCCGCCATGCTCACGGTGCTGTTTTCCGACCTGTCGATCGGCCAGATGCTCGCGGTGTTCAGCTACTTGTGGTTCATGATCGGTCCGGTCGAACAACTGCTGAACCTGCAATACGCCTTCTACGCGGCGGGCGGTGCGCTGTCGCGCATCAACGAGCTGCTGTCGCGCGCCGATGAGCCGCAATACCCCAAGGGCGTCGACCCGTTCACCGGACGCGAAACTGTCGGTATCGAGGTGCAGGGCTTGAGTTTCGGTTATGGCGACGAGCTGGTGTTGAACCAGATGAACCTGTCTATCGCCCCCGGTGAAAAAGTGGCCATCGTCGGTGCCAGCGGTGGCGGCAAGAGCACGCTGGTACAGTTGTTGCTGGGCCTGTACACGCCGCTGGCGGGAACCATTCGCTTCGGCGGCTCGACCCAGCAGGAAATCGGCCTGGAAACGGTGCGGGAAAACGTCGCGGTGGTCCTGCAGCATCCGGCGTTGTTCAATGACACGGTGCGCGCCAACCTGACCATGGGCCGCGAACGCAGCGACGAGGCCTGCTGGCAGGCCTTGGAAATCGCCCAATTGCACGCCACCATCCATGAACTGCCCAACGGCCTGGACAGCATCGTCGGGCGGTCCGGCGTGCGTTTGTCCGGCGGTCAGCGCCAGCGCCTGGCCATCGCGCGGATGGTCCTGGCTGAACCGAAAGTGGTCATTCTGGACGAAGCCACCTCAGCGCTGGACGCCGCCACCGAATACAACCTGCACCAGGCATTGGCGCGGTTCCTCAGCAACCGCACCACGCTGATCATTGCCCACCGGCTATCGGCGGTAAAACAGGCAGACCGTGTGCTGGTGTTCGATGGTGGGCAGATTGCCGAGGATGGCGATCACCAGCAGTTGATTGCCGACGGCGGCTTGTATGCCAAGTTGTATGGGCATTTGCAGCAGCACTAGATCAGTTCCACAGGACGTTCAAAGCATTTTCACCGCCGTCGAAACCGAACTCCTTGACCACCACCGAACACGATTCGCAAGGTGGCATGGTGGTAGCGACGTTCACGGTTTCGATCGATCCGGCATCGGGGTACTTTTCGCGAATGGCGCTGATCAACTTGCTTTCACTGTCCAGTGATGTGGGCCTGCGCGTCAGTGCCGGGTGATAGCTATCAATTTCCTTTATGGTTGCCGGCACAGCGAGCAGTTTTCCTTCATTCGACACGAGCAGTGATGTGTTGGGAAATTCCTGATTCATATCGACATTGAAGTAAGTCGTTTCACCGACCCTGATCTGATCTGCGCCAAGATTCTGTTTGAACAAAGGCAGATGCCCGGTCGCCCCCTGCGCCCCCGAAACACTGACATAGACCTCGCGATTCCCGGTGGCAGTGACGACTTCCGCGTAGGCGATGTTTCTGGGATTGAATGAACGCTGGTTGTAAGGGATAAGCTTGTGCAGCTTCATCATCGTTTTCTTGATATTCAATGCGCTGTCGGCATTGTTCAGCACGGTGCTCGGCTCAAGGAACAATGTATCGAAGATTTCCACGGTTCTTTTCCGGAACTCTTCTGATGCGACCTTGCTTCGCGACCAACTGGTTGCCCCTTTGGGCAACTGCGTGACAATCATTCGGGTCGAGTGATCGAACAGCACCGCTTCGCCTGGACTGGTATCGACTTTGAGCAGCTTGAGCGTGTCCGGCGGGTTCACGTGGCCGCCAATCGGAATGGCAATCTCTTCCATGGTTTGCAACGCTCGCTCCACTGCCGGCGTGCCGTGAATCCTTGCCACATTGTTGGCATTCAATGAACCGGTGTAGACCGTGAGCAGTTCTTGATTGAGATCTTCCGGCAATCTCGAAGCTTTACTGAGATTCAGTTTGTCCGTCAGGTTTTGACCTTGTGCCAGTTCGGCGACATAAAAGTGTCCGGCATCCAGGCGGGTAAACACGTAGCGCTTGGATTCGTCTATCGCCGGGATGATGATGGCACCGGCTTCGAAGGTGTCGAACTGACCCTGTTTGCCGTAGGGGATGTCTACCTTGATCCTGCCATAGATCCCTTTCTGGAACTCCACCGTAGCCGGGAGCGATCTTTTAGACTTCAGGGTTTTAAGCAACATCGCCCGATCCGCAGTGGCCGGCGTATAGATACTGTCTCCGAACCACGGCGCCCAGCCTTTAGTCTCGTCGAAACTGCCAATGGCCGGCGTCGGGGCCGGATCGACGGTGACGAATGTGGTCTTGCAGACATCGGCACCCGGATGGCGGCGTACCCGGCAAGGCAAGGATTTGAACATCGCCTGGTCATCGATCAAGTCGGCACGACGCAGTTGGTCGTTGTCCAGTCGATAGGGGATGTCATCCACGAACAGAGTGGTACGACCATCGACTTCGAGTACTTCACGGATACGGGCTTGCTCCGGAAGTTCTACCAGCGTGTGCGTATCGGTGGGGGCTAACGTTTTGAAGGTTGACCGGCCATGTATGAGGTTGTCGCTGTGATTGTGCAGGCGGGGACCATAGGGCAATGACGTTACCGGGTCGACCGGGTGGAATCGGGTCAGGTCCGACGGGCTGGTGTTGCGCACGAGTACATCATCGACACCGTCGATCGTTGCCAGTCGATCACTCGATGTCAGAGGTTTCCAGCGCCCGGGGTCGGTTGCTTGGGGCAGGTTGTGAACCAGTCGGTAGCTGTCGGTGTTTCCTGCCAGTTTTCTCAGTCCACTGACACCAAAGCGGCCCGCCGTATACAGCCCTTTCCACGTACCGCTGCCGATGGCCTTGAGCAATGACGGAACCCCGTCCAACGGGTTCAGGTTGCGCAGCGACGCGACCAGCAGTTTTCGGGTCAAGGTCGAAAAGGAAGGCAGACTTGCTTTGACGGCCATGCGCGAGGCTGTGGTCGCGGCCCTGATCAAACGCACCGACCCCGCCATGAATTTTCCGATGGGACTGACGAAAGAAGCCAGGTCCATGGCGAGTCCGATCACGCCTGTGAGTATCTGGCCTGACAGAAGATCGTCAATACTGCCCCAGAAGGGTACGAACGCTTTGGCAATCTCTACGAAAGTATTGCGCCGTTGTTCGTTCCTGGCCCTGATAGTGTCGAATGTTGTCATGCCACGTGCCTGGGCACGTAATTGGCTTTCATCGACGTACAGAAAGTTTGTTGCAATGTATTGGGCCACTGCATTCAAACGGGTGATGACCTGTGCCGTTCCTTCGGTATTGGCGGTGGCAGGCACGTCACCGACCACGCCGAGGATCGCTATGCAATACGCCTTCTCAGCGGGCCTGGTGCCGTTCAAGTGCGCAGACCAGTCAAGAAGCAGCGAGGTGCTGATTTCAGCAGAGTATGTTTGTCCAGGAATTGAGGCGTGCAAGGGGTACGTGGTGCGGACGCCTTCGACGGTTGAAAACCTCAAGTGGTCTCTGCGACGAATCATGCCGGCACTGGGTATCAATTCGTAGTAGGTGATTTCATGATTGTGGGTCACCTGTAGAACGAAACCTTTTCGTGGCCGGATATCGCCGCTTGCTTCGATGCGTGCCTGCTCCAGATGCAGGCTCAGCAGGCGGACGTCACCTTCTACGAGGGCCTGGCGGTCGGCCAGTGGCAGCGAGGTCAGCAGACTGGCGATCAGAGTCTGATAGGCCGTCCTGATTTTCGAGAGGTAGTGTGCAAAGTCCGTTGCAAACTGCTGGTTGATATCAGGCAGCGTCTTGCCCCCGTATCGGGTTAGCACAGGCCTTTCGATGCCCCTGTGGTCTTTGCGAAACGGCTCATGATGCACGGTTCGCATGTCGTCGATTTTGATCCAGAGACTGGTTCGTGTCTTGCCATCGGATTGGGTGACAAAAAATTTTCTGCCGTCATCGAGCTGACCATCGGCATAGACATCGAGGAATGCATCGCCTGGCAGGTTCAACGAGGGCATATCCTTGGAGCCCAGGCTGCTTGGTGGATCATCGCGCAACAACTTGCGCCCGTCCGATTCGAACATTGCTTCGCCAAACACATCATCTTTCGCCTGCTTGGCCATTTTCAGCCTTTCAGGGGGTGGCAAATCGAGGGTCATGACAGCTTTGTTCAGGCTCTCGCTGTGGCTTTCCAGGGCGGCCGTCGCCCGCGTCATATCGTTCTCGTCGTAATCCGAGTTTGCGCGCGATTGAACGATGCCACAGCAGATCGCCCATTCCAGTGCCGGTCCCATCCTCAGTCGAGTAATCTGCTCAAGTTGTTCGGACGAGGCGTCGGCGCTCCGGGATAGGGGCAGGTCGACGAGCTGTTGAAAGGACAGGGTTTGCGATCGATTCAGGCCGAGTTCATCTGCCAGCAGCACGCCGTGCATGAAGTTCACCCACACCACCGAACTTTTGTAGGGAAGATCGGGCGGGATGTCGCGCACAGCGAAGTCCTTCGAGAGGCGGGTCTGGTACACGCGCGCCAGTAATATCGCATCCTTGATATTGGTGAGCCGCCGGGTGTGCAGCAAGTGCTGTTCGAATTCGCTGCGCAGGCTCTGGTAGCTTTTGCCCCAACGTGCCGGATCTTGCCAGCGGAAGCCGGCGAGTACATGCGAGTCGTCAGCCGACGACTCCTGAAAATAGAGGCATATGGCTTTGCAAATCAGTTGATTGCGTACGGACGTCGACGTCTGTTCGCCGGGGTGCGCGCCATACCACTTGAGTTTCTTCAGCAGTTGGTCTGCAAGTTCCTGTGTTCGGGGCGCGCTCAAGATTTCCTGGAGAATTACCGAGGGCGTTGTACGCAATTGCTCTTCGGAGGCCAGACGCAGTACATCGCCGCCCAAATGACGGATCAGCGACGATTCACTGCTGATAAAGGTTTTAACGGTATCGACGATTTGAGCATTGATGAGTTTTATCTTGTACTGGTTGATGGTCAGAGACTGTGCAAGCGTGGGGGCGTTGCGTTGCAAGGTCTTGAAGCGTTGTTGATCCTGAGCTGTAGGGCGGGCAATGAAATAATCGATATCCGGACCGTCATCCAGTCCCAACTCTTGTCGGGCACGAACTTCTTTGGCAGCCGGTGTGTCGGGTTTAGCTAAAGGTGTCGATGTCATGTGGCACTCCTCGTGAAATCAATTCCCGCAACAACACGTAGGGGAATTCTCGAGTGCCCAGTAAATCGATCTCGAAATCTGCTGTGGCTGTACATATTTATGGCTGTGTTTAGAGTGACCGAGGCTGAACCTCCGCTTGCCGGAACCTTGAACTCACCCTAGTCTAGCTACAGCGAATTCGTCCGGATGACGGTCAAGCAGTGCTATTACAAGGGAACACATGAATCAAACGCGGACACTCGGATCGCCACGGCTGTTGGGCATCGTCTGGCCTTTTATCGCCGTTGTGCTGTTCCAAGCCTTGTTGGGCGGCGTTAGCCTGTATGTGCTGTCGGCGGTTCGCGGCTATGTTGCCGGCGAAAGCCTCTGGTCCAAGGGCCAGAAAGACGCCATCTATTACCTCAATCTCTATGCCGACAACGGCGATCAGGACATTTTCCGCAAGTATCAGCAGGCCATTTCCGTTCCTCAGGGCGGTCATGAATTGCGCGTCGCGCTGGATCAGCAGCCGCCCGATATCGAAGCAGCGCGGCTGGCCATTCTCAAGGGCGGTAACCACCCGGACGACGTCTCCAGTCTGATCTGGCTGTACCTCAATTTCCGTCATTTCAGTTATCTGGAGAAAGCCATCGACCTGTGGACGGTGGGTGACGATTACCTGGTCAAGCTCGACGACGTTGCACGTGACATGCACGAGCACATCACCGCCCACCCGACTTCGGCGGCGGACATCCAGCGCTGGAAAGCGCAGATCTTTGCCATCAATGATGAAGTGACACCGGCGGCGAAAGCCTTCAGTGACGCGCTGGGCGAAGGCTCGCGGATGATTCTTCGCTTGTTGCTGCTGACCAACCTCGCCACCGCCCTGGGCTTGATCGTGCTGGCGTTGATGCGTACTCACAAACTGCTCAAGCAGCGCCATGAATTTGCCGATGCCTTGCAGCTGGAAAAGGACCGGGCGCAAATCACCCTGCAATCGATTGGCGACGGGGTGATTACCACGGATGTGGATGGCGCCATCGCCTACATGAATCCGGCCGCCGAGGCGTTGACTCACTGGAAGGCCGAGCAGGCCGCAGGATTGCCGCTCGCGGCGTTGTTCAATCTATTGGATGAAAACGCCCAGTCCGATGGTTTTACCTTGATCGAACATATTCTCAGTGGGCAACTCAGCGGTGGCAGCGAGCATTCAAAACTGATTCAACGCCTCGATGGCAGCACGGTTTCGGTGACGCTGGTGGGGGCGCCGATCAGCAATGCCGGCAAGGTCAGCGGCACGGTGCTGGTGTTGCACGACATGACTCAGGAGCGGCAATACATCGCCAATCTGTCCTGGCAGGCGACTCATGACGCCTTGACCGGCCTCGCCAATCGCCGTGAATTCGAATATCGCCTGGAGCAGGCGCTGCATAACCTCACGCGCCAATCAGGGCGGCATGCCTTGATGTTTCTCGATCTGGACCAGTTCAAACTGGTCAACGATACCTGCGGCCACGCCGCGGGTGACGAGTTGCTGCGGCATATCTGCGCGCTGCTGCAATCGGGTTTGCGTGAAGGCGATACGCTGGCCCGGCTGGGGGGGGACGAGTTCGGCATCCTGCTGGAAAACTGCGGGCCAGAGGCCGCGGAGAAAATCGCCGAGTCGCTGCGCCAGACTGTGCAGAATTTGCACTTCGTCTGGAAGGGCCGGCCATTCGTGACCACCGTGAGTATCGGTCTGGTGCACGTTTCGCAGAATCCGACCACGCTTGAAGCCTCGCTGCGCGCTGCCGACATGGCGTGCTACATGGCCAAGGAGAAGGGCCGCAATCGGGTTCAGGTCTATCACCCCGATGATTCGGAATTGTCCCTGCGCTTCGGCGAAATGGCCTGGGTGCAGCGCCTGCACATGGCGCTGGAAGAGGACCGCTTCTGTCTGTACGCACAGGAAATCGCGCCCCTGGGCGTCGACTCGGGCGGCGGGCACATAGAGATTCTGCTGCGTCTGCATGATGAAGCCGGGCGCATGATTCTGCCCGACAGCTTTATTCCGGCGGCGGAACGTTACGGCCTGATGAGTTCGATCGATCGCTGGGTCGTACAGAACGTATTCAAGATCATTGCCCAATGCCGGGCCGAGCCGCATTGCGGGCCGCTGGCCATGTGTGCGATCAATCTGTCAGGCACAACCATCGGAGATGAGGCGTTTCTCGACTTCCTGCGCGAACAGTTCGTGACGTATTCAATTCCCGCTGAAATGATTTGTTTTGAAATCACCGAAACCAGCGCCATTTCAAATCTTGGCAGTGCAATCAGATTCATCAATGAACTCAAAGGCTTAGGTTGTCTGTTTTCGCTCGACGATTTTTGCGCCGGTATGTCCTCATTCGCGTATCTGAAACATTTGCCTGTAGACTTCCTGAAGATTGACGGGAGTTTCGTAAAGGACATGCTGGACGACCCGATTAACCGCGCCATGGTCGAGGTGATCAACCACATCGGGCATGTCATGGGTAAGCGCACAATTGCCGAGTTTGTCGAAACGACTCAGATCGAACAGGCTTTGCTGGAGATTGGTGTAGATTATGCTCAAGGGTATGTCATTGAACGCCCGCAGTTGTTTACCTGCGATAGTCTCCAGAGTCGTCCGGCCAGGCCTCAGCCTTTGTTGTTCAAGGCCCCTGGCACGTTCCGTTGAAATCTCTCGCTGATCTAATAATCACAATCAAAAGGAGCTCGACAGTGATCGACACATTCAACCGAACCGGACCGCTCATGGAAGCTGCGAGTTACCCTGAATGGGCTCAGCGCCTGATCAAGGACTGCAGCGAGAGCAAGCGCCGGGTGGTCGAACACGAACTGTATCAACGCATGCGAGATAACAAACTCAGTGCGAAGACCATGCGCCAATACCTGATCGGTGGTTGGCCGGTGGTCGAACAGTTCGCGTTATACATGGCCCAAAACCTGACCAAGACCCGATTTGCCCGCCATCCGGGCGAAGACATGGCGCGTCGCTGGCTGATGCGCAACATTCGGGTCGAATTGAACCACGCCGATTATTGGGTGAACTGGAGCCGTGCACACGGCGTCAGCCTGGAAGATCTGCAGGCACAACAGGTTGCCCCGGAACTTCACGCCCTCAGCCATTGGTGCTGGCACACCAGTTCTTCGGATTCGCTGATCGTTGCCATTGCCGCCACCAACTATGCCATTGAAGGTGCGACCGGCGAGTGGTCGGCGGTGGTTTGCTCCAACGGCGTGTACGCCGCTTCTTTCCCTGAGGAAGAGCGCAAGCGTGCGATGAAGTGGCTGAAAATGCATGCCCAGTACGACGATGCCCATCCTTGGGAAGCGTTGGAAATCATTTGCACTCTGGCGGGGATGAATCCGAGCAAAGCCCTGCAGGTGGAGCTGCGTCAGGCAGTGTGCAAGAGCTACGACTACATGTACCTGTTCCTGGAGCGCTGCATGCAGCTTGAGCACGCAGAGAAGGCACCGGTAACCCGTGAGCGACTGGAATTGGCCGAAAGCTGATCCCGAGAAGCCGCTGTAGAACTGTGGGAGCCAGCTTGCTGGCTCCCACAGTCTTTTGTGCAGCGAGCAACGGCTCAGCCCGCCATCGCCAACCGATTGCGCCCCTCGCGCTTGGCCACATACAGCGCATTATCAGCCCGTCGCACCAGGCTTTCGGCAGACTCGCCAGGCAGCAGGGTCGAGCAACCGAGGCTGACGGTCAGTTGAATCGAGCGCCCATCGGCGATGTATTCCTCGCTCTGAGCGGCAAACCGCAGGCGTTCACCGACCAGGGCAGCAGCTTCCCGGCTGGTGTTCGACAGCAGAATCAAAAACTCCTCGCCGCCGAAACGAAACACCATGTCGACGTTGCGCAACTGATGTTTGATCGAAGCAGCAACTGCCTTGAGCACGTCATCACCCGCACTATGACCATGGGTATCGTTGATCTGCTTGAAATGATCGATGTCCAGCATCAACAACGACAACGGTTGCAGATGGCGCCGTGACAGATCGATTTCCCGCTGCAACGTCTGATCCATCGCGATGCGGTTGCCGGTGCCGGTCAACGGGTCGCGTAACGCGCTTTGAGTGGCTGCGCGGTACAGCAGGGTATTGCGCATCGGATACAGCAACGTCGCCAGCAGCGATTCCAGGTTGCCCTGTTCCTGCTCGCTGAAGCGCTGGTTGCGGCGAAACACCAATTCACCCAGATGTTCACCCTCATGGCTGAGGCTGTAGCTGATCGAGTGGTGGCCGCGTTGACCGAACTCAAGGCGCAGGTCGCTGCTCTTGTGCTCGTAGCTCAAGGCATCCAGCGGGACCAGGCGCTGAACTTCAACAAAGAACAGGCCGAGAATGCGTTGGGGTTCAAGACTGGTTTGCAGTTGCAAGCTCAACTGCTGGCGGAGTTTCGCAAGGCTGGCAGGTCTTTCTGGAGAGGGTTGCTGCTGACCAAAACCCAGGCGCTGCAATTTGGCGCTATCGAAGTCAATTGCGTTGGTCTGGGAAGGTGATTTCATATGGCGTGCGCCCTTGAGCAGTAAGGCTGTGTCTTACAAGCTGGGTGAGAGCGGCTTTAGGCTGCGCGTCAGTACTGGTCCGTCAGCCCCGTAGGACATTTCGTACAAGTTTAATCGGCTTTGTAGAAGATTTGGAGCCTGTCGACTGCAGCTCCGCCCGGTTCGCGTTCACACGGCGTATGTGAGCAAGTGCAGAGCGAAAGTCGTGCCAAATCAGGGGGTGTTGATAAATTCTTATAAATCAATTGTTTAGAAGATTTAAGAACGGTTGTGGTGCATACGCTGACATAAGTTTGACTGGAGTTTCACTTCGGCCTCGGTGCCGCGACGGAAATTCGCCGCGGCACAAAAGCGACGTACGGCATTACTGGGCGTTAAAAGCTTGCCCGTTGATGCCTGTGCTGTCCGGACCCATCAAATACAGGTAGACCGGCATGATCTCCTCGGGCGTCGGATTGTTGAGTGGGTTTTCTCCCGGATAGGCCTGGGCGCGCATGCTCGTGCGGGTGGCGCCCGGGTTGATGCTGTTGGAACGCACTGGCGCCACGGTGTCGACTTCGTCTGCCAGGGTTTGCATCAAGCCTTCAGTGGCAAACTTGGAAACGCCATAGGCGCCCCAGTACGCGCGGCCCTTGCGTCCAACGCTGCTGGACGTGAATACCACTGAGGCGTCCTTGGACAGCTTGAGCAGCGGCAACAATGTGCTTGTGAGCATGAACATGGCGTTGACGTTGACTTGCATGACCCGCATGAAGTTTTCGCCTGACAGTTGTTCAATCGGCGTGCGCGGGCCAATGATCGATGCGTTGTGCAGCAGGCCGTCGAGGTGACCGAACTCGGTCTCGATCATCGCCGCCAGCTCATCGTATTGATGGGGCAGGGCGGTTTCCAGATTGAACGGAATCACCGCCGGTTGCGGGTGACCTGCGGCTTCGATTTCGTCGTAGACCTGAGTCAGGTTGGCTTCGGTCTTGCCCAGCAACAGCACGGTTGCGCCGTGAGCCGCATAGGTTTTAGCGGCGGCAGCGCCGATGCCACGGCCAGCGCCGGTGACCAGAATGACCCGATCCTTGAGCAAGTCGGGGCGGGCGGAATAATCGAACATAAAAAACCTCACGACAATTCAACAATAAGGCCGGCACTGAACCTGTGGCGAGGGAGCTTGCTCTCGCTCGGCTGCGAAGCAGTCGTAAAACCTGCAAATTCAGTGTGCCTGATAGATTGCAGTGGCAGATTAAAGGGCCGCTTCGCAGCCCAGCGGGAGCAAGCTCCCTCGCCACAAAAGCATCTCTACTCAGCAGCTACACAAAGCGCTATCAAGCACTTTGCGTAACTCCAGTGGATGATCGACCACCACATCCGCTCCCCAGTGCCGCGGGTTGTCGTCCGGGTGGATATAGCCGAACGTCACTGCCGCAGTCTTGGTCCCGGCATCGCGACCCGATTCGATATCGCGCAGGTCATCGCCCACGAACAGCACGCTGGCCGGATCCAGATCGAGCATCTTGCAGGCCAGGATCAACGGTTCCGGGTCCGGTTTGCTGTTCTTCACATGGTCCGGGCAGATCAGCAAGGCCGAGCGTTCGGCCAGCCCCAGTTGTTGCATGATCGGTTCGGCGAAGCGCAGCGGCTTGTTGGTGACCACGCCCCAGATCAGGTTGGCCTTCTCGATGTCCGCGAGCAGTTCGCCCATGCCATCGAACAGTTTGCTGTGCACCGCACATCCGACGAGGTAGCGCTCCAGGAACTCCAGACGCAACGCCTCGAAACCCGGTGATTCCGGGTCCATCGAGAACGTTACCGCGACCATCGCCTTGGCGCCGCCGGAGATCTCGTCGCGGATGTGTTTATCGTTGATCGGTGGCAAGCCACGGTCGGCACGCATCGCCTGGCAGATCGCAATGAAGTCCGGCGCCGTGTCGAGCAGGGTGCCGTCCATGTCGAAAAGAACTGCTCTGATACGCATCGGCTTACTCCTCGCGCAGGGTCTGGATCATGTAATTGACGTCCACGTCGGACGCCAGTTTGTAATGCTTGGTCAGCGGGTTGTACGTCAGGCCGATGATGTCCTTGACGGTCAGCCCGGCCATGCGGCTCCAGGCACCCAGCTCGGATGGGCGAATGAATTTCTTGAAGTCGTGGGTGCCGCGCGGCAGCAGCTTCATGATGTATTCGGCGCCGACGATGGCGAACAGGTACGCCTTCGGGTTGCGGTTGATGGTGGAGAAAAACACCTGGCCCCCCGGCTTGACCATACGGAAGCAGGCGCGGATCACCGAAGACGGGTCCGGCACGTGTTCGAGCATTTCAAGGCACGTGACCACATCGAACTGTTCCGGCATTTCTTCGGCCAGGGCTTCGGCGGTGATCTGCCGGTATTCGACGCTCACGCCGGATTCCAATTGATGCAACTGCGCGACCGCCAGTGGCGCTTCGCCCATGTCGATACCCATTACGGTGGCGCCGCGTTGAGCCATGGCTTCGCTGAGAATGCCGCCGCCGCAACCGACGTCGAGGACTTTCTTGCCGGCCAGGCTGACGCGTTCGTCAATCCAGTTGACCCGCAACGGGTTGATGTCGTGCAGAGGTTTGAATTCGCTTTCGCGGTCCCACCAGCGATGGGCCAGGGCTTCGAATTTGGCGATTTCGGCGTAGTCGACGTTGCTCATGGGTTAAGTCCTCTAAAACTTGAAAAATCCTGTTGCCCCGGGGTTGAGTCCGGGGTGCTTACGATTCGGTACGGCCGCTGATGCGTTGGCCCCAGGCCTTGGCAGTGGTGACCAGTTGCTGTTCATCCAGGCGTGTCAGGCGACGGTCGTCGAGCAGTTGCTTGCCGGCGACCCAGACATGTTTCACGCAGTCCCGGCCGGTGGCATATATAAGCTGTGAAACTGGGTCATAGATCGGTTGCTGGGCCAGGCCGGAGAGATCGAACGCGACGATGTCGGCGGCTTTGCCGACTTCCAGCGAGCCGGTGTCGGCTTCGATCCCCAGGGCGCGGGCGCCATTGAGCGTGGCCATGCGCAGGGCGCGATGAGCGTCCAGCGCGGTGGCCGAACCGGCGACGGCCTTGGCCAGCAGCGCGGCGGTGCGGGTTTCGCCCAGCAGGTCGAGGTCATTATTGCTGGCGGCGCCGTCGGTGCCCACGGCAACATTGACCCCGGCCTGCCACAAACGCTCTACCGGGCAAAAACCGCTGGCCAGTTTCAGGTTCGACTCCGGGCAATGAATCACATGGGTGTTGCTTTCTACCAGCAGCGCCAGGTCTTCTTCGCTGATCTGGGTCATGTGAACGGCCTGGAAGCGCGGCCCCAGCAAGCCCAGGCGAGCGAGGCGGGCCAGGGGGCGTTCGCCGCGCTGTTCGAGCGCTTGCTGCACTTCGAAGGCGGTTTCATGCACGTGCATGTGGATCGACGCGTCGAGCTCTTCGGCGATCACGCGGATTTTTTCCAGGTTTTCATCGCCCACGGTGTAGGGTGCATGGGGGCCGAAGGTGATTTTGATGCGGTCGTGATGCTTGAGATCGCCAAACAGTTCGATGCCCTGACGAATGGCTTCGTCCGCGCTGCTGGCGCCGGGGATCGGGAAGTCGAGGATCGGAATCGCGATTTGCGCACGAATACCGCTGTTGTGGACGCACTCGCTGGCAACCTTCGGGAAGAAGTACATGTCAGAGAAGCAGGTGACGCCACCTTTGAGCTGTTCGGCGATAGCCAGATCGGTGCCATCGCGTACGAATGCTTCATCGACCCATTTGGCCTCGGCGGGCCAGATGTGGTTTTCCAGCCAGGTCATCAACGGCAAGTCATCGGCCATACCGCGGAACAAAGTCATTGCCGCGTGCCCGTGGGCGTTGATCAGGCCCGGGCTGAGCAACATGCCCGGCAACTCGCGGACTTCGCGTGCATCAAGCTTCAGTGCAATTGTGCGTGGGCCGATAAAAACGATGCGCCCGTCGCGGATGCCCAGGGCATGTTCCTTGAGGACAACGCCGGCAGGTTCGACGGGTACCAGCCAGGTCGGCAGCAACAACAGGTCGAGCGCAGCGGCAGTGTTCGGCATCGAAGGTCCAGTGCTTTTGTAAGGGATGGCGAAGTATACCCGAGCGTCTTCGCGGGGGGATCGCTATAATCGGCGGCTTTTGTGTTCATGAGTGCGGGGTGTGGGATGCGCGATCGACTGTTGGCTGCGGAGAAGGTGAAGGCCATCGATTGGCGTGATGGCGCCCTCTATCTGCTTGATCAGCGTGTTTTGCCGTTCGAGGAAACCTGGATCGCCTATACCAGCGCGGCCGGCGTGGCCGAAGCCATTCGTACCAGGGTGGTGCGCGGTGCGCCTGCGATCGGCATCAGCGCCGCCTATGGCATTGTGCTGGCGGCCCGCACCCGGATTGCCGAAGGCGGCGACTGGTATGCGGCGCTGGAAGAGGATTTCGCACTGCTCTCCGACGCCCGTCCCACTGGCGTAAACCTGTTCTGGGCACTGGGCCGCATGCACGATCGGCTTGATCGCCTGAAAGAAAATGCCGACCCGCTGGTGGCGCTGGAAGCCGAGGCGATCGCCATTCACGAAAGTGATCGCGAAGCCAACCTGACCATGGCGCAACTGGGCGTGGACCTGATCCGCAAACACCAGGGCAATGCCCAGGCGATCCTGACCCACTGCAATACCGGCGCGCTGGCCACCGGCGGCTTCGGCACCGCGCTGGGGGTGATTCGCGGTGCTTTCATCGAAGGCATGGTCGAGCGTGTGTATGTCGACGAAACCCGTCCCTGGCTGCAAGGTTCGCGGTTGACCGCGTGGGAGCTGGCCAACGAGGGCATTCCCGTAACCCTGAATGTCGATTCCGCCGCGGCCCACATCATGAAGACCAAGGGGCCTACCTGGGTCATCGTCGGCGCCGACCGGATCACCGCCAACGGCGACGTGGCCAACAAAATCGGTACTTATCAACTGGCGGTCAATGCCATGCACCACGGCGTGCGCTTCATGGTGGTGGCGCCGAGTTCGACCATCGACATGCATTTGGCCAGTGGTGATGACATTCCGCTTGAAGAGCGTGACGGTCGCGAATTGCTGGAAGTCGGCGGCAAGCGCCTCGGTGCGGGAGTGGATGCGTTCAACCCGGTATTCGACGTGACCCCGGCGGATCTGATCGACGCCATCGTCACTGAAAAAGGCATCGTCGAACGCCCGGATACCGCGAAAATAGCGCAGCTGATGTGCCGCAAGCGCCTGCATTAAAGGATTGTTGTGCCTGAAAGGTCGCCATCGCTGGCAAGCCAGCTCCCACAGGGTTTGCGCCCGCCATTAATCCTGTGGGAGCTGGCTTGCCAGCGATGGGGCCTTAAAAGTCAATAAACAACCACAAGCCAGGCCTCAAATCTGCATACAAAGAAGCTCTAAGCCTCTCTCGTCCCCTTCAAGCCTGTCACCGGTCAACTAACTACTCTCCATGCGCATCTGGGGGATAGGTGCGTGGCGGCTCTTGTGATAACATCCGGCGGTTTCCAGGGTTGCCCCGCGGGGTGACCTTTACTGCGCAGATCCGTGGCATAACTCGTTGATTTGTCGTAAGTCGGTGCATGGCACTCAGCCGGCAGCGGCGAGCTTCGTTGGTCCCATATGGATATGACGAAGTTTCACCAGAAAAAGGAATCAGGCTTCTCATGGGCGAACTGGCCAAAGAAATCCTCCCGGTCAATATCGAAGACGAGCTGAAGCAGTCCTACCTCGACTACGCAATGAGCGTAATTGTCGGGCGGGCACTGCCGGATGCGCGCGATGGCTTGAAGCCCGTGCACCGGCGTGTGCTGTTCGCGATGAGCGAGCTGGGCAACGACTTCAACAAGCCGTACAAGAAATCTGCCCGTGTTGTCGGTGACGTGATCGGTAAGTATCACCCGCACGGTGATACCGCGGTGTACGACACCATCGTTCGGATGGCGCAGCCATTCTCCCTGCGCTATCTGCTGGTAGACGGCCAGGGCAACTTCGGTTCGGTGGACGGCGACAACGCCGCGGCCATGCGATACACCGAAGTGCGCATGACCAAGCTGGCGCACGAGCTGCTGGCTGACCTGCACAAGGAAACCGTGGACTGGGTGCCGAACTACGACGGCACCGAAATGATCCCGGCGGTCATGCCGACCCGTATTCCCAACCTGTTGGTCAACGGCTCCAGCGGTATCGCCGTGGGCATGGCGACCAACATCCCGCCACACAACCTCGGTGAAGTCATCGACGGTTGCCTGGCGCTCATCGACAACCCTGAGCTGACCGTCGACGAGCTGATGCAATACATCCCCGGTCCGGACTTCCCGACCGCGGCGATCATCAACGGTCGCGCCGGCATCATCGAAGCCTACCGCACCGGTCGCGGGCGCATTTACATGCGTGCCCGCTCGATCATCGAAGACATCGACAAGGTCGGTGGCCGTCAGCAGATCGTCATCACCGAACTCCCTTACCAGCTGAACAAGGCCCGTCTGATCGAGAAGATCGCCGAGCTGGTAAAAGAGAAGAAGCTTGAAGGCATCACCGAACTGCGCGACGAGTCCGACAAGGACGGTATGCGCGTCGTGATCGAGTTGCGTCGCGGCGAAGTGCCTGAGGTCATCCTCAACAACCTCTACGCCCAGACCCAGCTGCAAGCGGTATTCGGCATCAACATCGTCGCGCTGATCGACGGCCGTCCGCGGATCCTCAACCTCAAGGACCTGCTGGAAGCCTTCGTTCGTCACCGTCGCGAAGTGGTGACCCGTCGTACCGTGTTCGAACTGCGCAAGGCGCGCGAACGTGGTCACATTCTCGAAGGTCAAGCGGTCGCCCTGTCGAACATCGACCCGGTCATCGCCCTGATCAAGGCTTCGCCAACGCCGTCGGAAGCCAAGGAAGCGCTGGTCAGCACCCCTTGGGAATCCTCGGCGGTAGTGGCGATGGTCGAGCGTGCCGGCGCCGATTCGTGCCGTCCGGAAAACCTCGATCCGCAATACGGCCTGCGCGAAGGCAAGTACTTCCTCTCGCCAGAACAGGCGCAAGCCATTCTGGAACTGCGTCTGCACCGCCTGACCGGTCTGGAACACGAGAAGCTGCTGGCCGAGTACCAAGAGATCCTCAACCAGATCGGCGAGCTGATCCGCATCCTCAACAGCGCCACGCGTCTGATGGAAGTGATCCGCGAAGAGCTGGAAGTGATCCGTGCCGAATACGGCGACGTGCGCCGCACCGAGATTCTCGATGCGCGTCTCGACCTGACCCTGGGTGACATGATCCCGGAAGAAGATCGCGTCGTGACCATTTCCCACGGTGGCTACGCCAAGACCCAGCCATTGGCTGCGTACCAGGCTCAGCGTCGTGGCGGCAAAGGCAAATCGGCTACCGGCGTCAAGGACGAGGACTACATCGCTCACCTGCTGGTCGCCAACAGCCATACCACGCTGCTGCTGTTCTCCAGCAAGGGCAAGGTGTACTGGCTGAAAACCTACGAAATCCCAGAAGCGTCCCGCGCCGCCCGTGGTCGTCCGCTGGTCAACCTGCTGCCGCTGGATGACGGTGAATACATCACCACCATGCTGCCGGTCGAGGAATACACCGAAGGTCACTACATCTTCATGGCCACCGCCAACGGCACCGTGAAGAAGACCCCGCTGGAATCCTTCAGCCGTCAGCGCAGCGTCGGTCTGATCGCGCTGGAACTGGACGAAGGCGACGTGCTGATCTCTGCGGCCATCACCGATGGCGAGCGCGAAGTGATGCTGTTCTCCGACGGCGGCAAGGTCACTCGCTTCAAAGAGTCCGACGTGCGTGCCATGGGCCGTACCGCTCGCGGCGTGCGCGGCATGCGTCTGCCGGAAGGGCAGAAGCTGATTTCCATGCTGATCCCGGAAGAAGGCAGCCAGATCCTCACCGCTTCGGCGCGTGGTTATGGCAAGCGCACCGCGATCACCGAGTTCCCTGAGTACAAGCGTGGCGGTCAGGGCGTTATCGCCATGGTCAGCAACGAGCGTAACGGCCGTCTGGTCGGTGCGGTGCAAGTGCTCGATGGCGAGGAAATCATGCTGATTTCCGACCAGGGCACGCTGGTGCGTACTCGTGTCGACGAAGTCTCCAGCCTGGGCCGTAACACTCAGGGCGTGACCCTGATCAAACTGGCCAATGACGAAACGCTGGTCGGCCTGGAACGGGTTCAGGAGCCTTCGGAAGTCGAGGGCGAAGAGCTGGAAGGTGAAGAGGGTGCAGTGTTCGAAGGTGACGTCGTAATCAATGATGTCGCCGAAGACCAGCAGCTCGACGCCGCCGCTGACGAAGAACCACAGGAATAAGCGGGTAAACAGGGGGCGGATGAGAATTCGCCCCCTTGTTGTTTGTCCGGTATGAAAATCTGCAACACTGCGAATGATCGTTCCCACGCTCCGCGTAATGATCGTTCCCACGCTCTGCGTGGGAATGCATCCAATGACGCTCTGCGTCATGGGACGCGGAGCGTCCCCAGCGGCATTCCCGCGCAGAGCGTGGGAACGATCATTCGCAGACCAAAAGATTCAAGTGACCACCAGATCAGAGCGAGATTGGATGTGAGCAAGAGAGCCTATAACTTCTGTGCCGGTCCTGCGGCGCTTCCCGAAGCTGTCCTGAAGCGCGCCCAGGGTGAACTTCTCGATTGGCACGGCAAGGGCCTGTCGGTCATGGAAATGAGCCATCGCAGCGATGAGTTCGTGTCCATTGCCACCAAGGCAGAGCAGGATCTGCGTGATCTGCTGAATATCCCCTCGAACTATAAAGTGCTGTTCCTGCAAGGTGGCGCCAGCCAGCAATTTGCGCAGATTCCGCTGAACCTGTTGCCGGAAAACGGCTCTGCCGACTACATCGACACCGGTATCTGGTCGCAGAAAGCCATCGAAGAAGCTTCGCGCTATGGTCACGTCAACGTCGCCGCAACCGCCAAGCCTTACGATTACTTCGCCATTCCCGGCCAGAACGAATGGAAGCTGTCGAAAGACGCGGCCTACGTTCACTACGCGCCGAACGAAACCATCGGCGGCCTGGAATTCCAATGGATTCCAGAAACCGGTGATGTTCCGCTGGTCGCCGACATGTCCTCGGACATCCTGTCTCGCCCGGTGGATGTTTCCCGTTTCGGCATGATCTACGCCGGCGCGCAGAAAAACATCGGCCCGAGCGGCATCGTCGTCAACATCGTGCGCGAAGACCTGCTGGGTCACGCCCGTTCGCTGTGCCCGACCATGCTCAACTACAAGGTCGCGGCCGATAACGGCTCGATGTACAACACGCCGCCAACCCTGGCCTGGTACTTGTCCGGCCTGGTGTTCGAGTGGCTGAAAGAGCAGGGCGGTGTCGAAGCCATCGGCAAGCTCAATGAAGTGAAAAAGCGCACGCTCTACGACTTCATTGATGCCAGCGGTCTGTACAGCAACCCGATCAATCACTCGGACCGCTCGTGGATGAACGTGCCGTTCCGCCTGGCTGACGATCGCCTGGACAAGCCGTTCCTGGCCGGCGCCGACGAACGCGGCCTGCTGAACCTCAAAGGGCACCGTTCCGTGGGCGGCATGCGTGCCTCCATCTATAACGCCGTCGACATCAACGCGATCAACGCGCTGGTTTCGTACATGGCAGAGTTCGAGAAGGAACACGGCTGATGTCTGAGCAAGAACTCAAGGCACTGCGCCTGCGCATTGATGCTCTGGACGAAAAAGTCCTGGAGCTGATCAGTGAGCGCGCGCGCTGCGCCCAGGAAGTCGCGCGAGTAAAGATGGCCTCGCTGGCCGAAGGCGAAGTGCCGGTGTTCTATCGTCCCGAGCGCGAAGCTCAGGTGCTCAAGCGTGTCATGGAACGCAACCAGGGGCCGCTGGGCAACGAAGAGATGGCGCGTCTGTTCCGCGAAATCATGTCGTCGTGCCTGGCGCTGGAGCAGCCACTGAAAGTGGCTTACCTCGGCCCTGAAGGCACCTTCACCCAAGCGGCAGCGATGAAACACTTCGGCCATGCGGTGATCAGCAAGCCGATGGCGGCGATCGACGAAGTGTTCCGTGAAGTGGCGGCCGGTGCGGTGAACTTTGGCGTGGTCCCGGTGGAAAACTCCACCGAAGGCGCGGTCAACCACACCCTCGACAGCTTCCTCGAACACGACATGGTGATCTGCGGTGAAGTCGAACTGCGCATTCACCATCACCTGTTGGTCGGTGAAAACACCAAGACCGACAGCATCAGCCGTATCTACTCCCACGCCCAGTCCCTGGCCCAGTGCCGCAAGTGGCTGGACGCCCATTACCCGAATGTCGAGCGCGTGGCAGTGTCCAGCAACGCCGAAGCGGCCAAGCGGGTCAAGGGCGAGTGGAACTCGGCGGCGATTGCCGGCGACATGGCGGCCGGTCTCTACGGGCTGACCCGTTTGGCCGAGAAGATCGAGGACCGTCCGGACAACTCCACGCGCTTCCTCATGATCGGTAATCAGGAAGTGCCGCCGACCGGCGACGACAAAACCTCGATCATCGTGTCCATGAGCAACAAGCCGGGCGCGCTGCATGAATTGCTGGTGCCGTTCCACGATAACGGCATCGATCTGACGCGCATCGAGACCCGTCCGTCGCGCAGCGGTAAATGGACCTACGTGTTCTTCATCGACTTTGTCGGCCACCACCGCGATCCGCTGGT
This sequence comes from Pseudomonas sp. Sample_10, assembly GCF_004321495.1. Taxonomy (NCBI): domain Bacteria; kingdom Pseudomonadati; phylum Pseudomonadota; class Gammaproteobacteria; order Pseudomonadales; family Pseudomonadaceae; genus Pseudomonas; species Pseudomonas sp. Sample_10. Next base: position 152,967 of record NZ_RCOE01000220.1, on the reverse strand, counting down.
AAAAGGTGTGCTGGAAAAGATCAGTCAGGAAGCAGTGGCACTCAAAGTGCTGGGTTCCTACCCGAAAGCAGTTCTCTAAGGGGCGGTAGCAAATGAGTGGCAACTTCCTCGCTCTGGCACAGCCGGGCGTGCAACAACTTTCGCCTTACGTTCCGGGCAAGCCCGTGGACGAACTGGCGCGCGAGCTGGACCTCGATCCGGCCAGCATCGTCAAACTGGCGAGCAATGAAAACCCGCTGGGCGCGAGCCCCAAGGCGTTGGCAGCCATCCGTGATGCATTGGCCGAGCTGACCCGCTATCCGGACGGCAACGGTTTTGCGCTCAAGTCCCTGTTGGCCGAGCAATGTCGCGTCGAGCTGAATCAGGTGACGCTGGGCAATGGCTCCAACGACATTCTTGAGCTGGTGGCGCGCGCCTACCTGGCGCCGGGCCTCAACGCCGTGTTCAGTGAGCACGCGTTCGCGGTCTACCCGATTGCCACTCAGGCGGTGGGTGCCCAGGCCAAGGTCGTTCCGGCCAAGGAATGGGGGCATGACCTGCCGGCCATGCTGGCGGCCATCGATGCCAACACCCGCGTGGTGTTCATCGCCAACCCGAACAACCCGACCGGCACCTGGTTCGACGCCGAGGCGCTGGACGAATTCCTGCAGGATGTCCCGGAGCACGTATTGGTCGTGCTGGACGAGGCCTACATCGAATACGCCGAGGGCAGCGACCTGCCGGACGGTCTGGATTTCCTCGCGGCTTATCCGAACCTGCTGGTCTCGCGTACGTTCTCCAAGGCCTACGGCCTTGCATCGCTGCGCGTCGGTTATGGTTTGTCCAGCGCCGTGGTGGCCGATGTGCTGAACCGTGTGCGCCAGCCATTCAACGTCAACAGCCTGGCTCTGGCCGCGGCTTGCGCGGCGTTGAAAGACCAGGACTACCTGGCTGAAAGCCGCCGCCTGAACGAAGCCGGCATGCAGCAACTGCAAGCGGGTTTCCGGGAGCTGGGGCTGAGCTGGATTCCTTCCAAAGGCAACTTCATTTGCGTCGATCTCGGTCAAGTCGCGGCCCCGGTGTTCCAGGGCTTGCTGCGCGAAGGCGTGATCGTGCGTCCGGTGGCCAACTACGGCATGCCGAACCACTTGCGCGTGACCATCGGTCTGCCGGCAGAAAACAGCCGCTTCCTTGAGGCGCTGACCAAGGTTCTGGCTCGTGGTTGATGTCACTGCACTGCAATCTGCTGAACCTATGATTGGGCGCCTGGTGGTAGTCGGTCTGGGGTTGATCGGCGGTTCGTTTGCCAAGGGTTTGCGCGAAAGTGGCGTGTGCCGCGAAGTGGTCGGGGTCGATCTCGATCCACAGTCGCGCAAGCTGGCGGTGGAACTGGGTGTGGTGGATCGCTGCGAAGAAGACTTGGCCGTTGCTTGCCAGGGTGCCGACGTGATCCAGCTCGCCATCCCGATCCTCGCCATGGAGAAAATGCTTGGCCGCTTGGCTGGCATGGACTTGGGGCAAGCGGTTCTGACCGATGTCGGCAGCGCCAAAGGCAACGTCGTACGTGCCGCCACTGAGGCGTTCGGCGGCATGCCGTCGCGCTTCGTGCCGGGACATCCGATCGCTGGTTCCGAGCAGAGCGGGGTGGAAGCCTCCAATGCTGAGCTGTTCCGTCGCCACAAGGTGATCCTGACGCCGCTGGAGCAGACCGATCCGCAAGCTTTGGCCGTGGTCGATCGACTGTGGCGCGAATTGGGCGCCGATGTCGAGCACATGCAGGTCGAGCGCCACGACGAAGTCCTGGCGGCGACCAGTCACCTGCCGCACCTGTTGGCCTTCGGTTTGGTCGATTCGTTGGCCAAGCGCAATGAAAATCTTGAGATCTTCCGTTACGCTGCGGGCGGTTTCCGCGATTTCACAAGAATCGCCGGAAGCGACCCGGTCATGTGGCACGACATCTTCCTCGCCAACCGCGAAGCTGTCCTGCGCACACTCGATACATTTCGCAGCGACCTCGACGCCTTGCGCGACGCGGTCGATGCAGGGGATGGGCACCAATTGTTGGGCGTTTTCACTCGCGCCCGGGTTGCCCGCGAGCATTTCAGTAAAATCCTGGCCCGTCGGGCCTATGTGGACGCTATGAATTCCAACGATCTGATTTTCCTGGCTCAACCTGGTGGCCGCCTGTCCGGTCGGATTCGCGTACCAGGTGACAAATCGATTTCCCACCGTTCGATCATGCTCGGCTCCCTGGCCGAAGGCGTCACCGAAGTCGAAGGCTTCCTTGAGGGCGAAGACGCCCTGGCGACCTTGCAGGCGTTCCGTGACATGGGCGTGGTCATCGAGGGCCCGCACCACGGTCGCGTGACCATTCACGGTGTCGGCCTGCATGGCCTGAAACCCGCGCCTGGCCCGATCTACCTGGGCAATTCCGGTACTTCGATGCGCCTGCTGTCCGGTCTGCTGGCCGCACAGGATTTCGACAGCACCCTGACCGGCGACGCTTCGTTGTCCAAGCGCCCGATGAATCGCGTGGCTAATCCACTGCGTGAAATGGGTGCGGTGATCGAAACCGCCGCTGAAGGCCGTCCACCAATGGTCATCCGTGGTGGCAATAAGCTCAAGGGCCTGACGTACACCATGCCAATGGCCAGTGCCCAGGTGAAATCCTGCCTGCTGCTGGCGGGTCTGTATGCCGAAGGCAAGACCACCGTCACCGAACCGGCACCGACCCGCGATCACACCGAACGCATGTTGCGCGGCTTCGGCTACCCGGTCACTGTCAATGGCGCGACCGCCTCCGTCGAGTCCGGCAGCAAGCTGACCGCGACCCACATTGAAGTACCGGGCGACATCTCGTCGTCGGCGTTCTTCCTGGTGGCTGCATCGATCGCTGAAGGTTCAGACCTGGTACTGGAGCATGTCGGCATCAACCCGACCCGTACCGGTGTGATCGACATCCTGCGCCTGATGGGCGCCGACATCACCCTGGAAAACCAGCGTGAAGTGGGCGGCGAGCCGGTAGCGGATTTGCGCGTACGGGCGGCTAAACTCAAGGGTATCGAGATTCCTGAAGAGTTGGTTCCGTTGGCTATCGACGAATTCCCGGTCCTGTTCGTGGCAGCTGCCTGCGCCGAAGGCCGTACTGTGCTGACCGGCGCCGAAGAGCTGCGGGTCAAGGAGTCGGACCGTATCCAGGTCATGGCCGATGGCCTGCTGGCGCTGGGCGTCAAGTGCGAGCCAACCCCGGACGGCATCATTATCGACGGCGGCTCGATCGGCGGCGGCGAAGTGCATGGTCACGGCGACCACCGGATTGCCATGGCATTCAGCGTTGCATCGCTGCGCGCTACGGCACCGATCCGCATCCATGATTGCGCTAACGTCGCGACGTCGTTCCCGAACTTCCTGTCGTTGTGCGCACAGGTCGGTATCCGCGTTGCCCAAGAGGCTCAGTCGTGATCAAAATTGCACCGGTCATCACCATCGACGGGCCGAGCGGCTCCGGCAAGGGCACGGTCGCCGGGATCCTGGCCAAGCGTCTGGGCTGGAACCTGCTGGATTCCGGTGCACTTTATCGGCTGCTGGCATTCGCCGCGCATAACCACGGCGTTGACCTGACCAACGAAGAATTGCTGAAAAAACTTGCCGCTCATCTGGATGTGCAGTTCATCGCGGCGACCGAAGGTCAGCTGCAACGCATCATCCTGGAAGGCGACGAAGTCAGCGATGTGATCCGCACGGAAAGCGTCGGCTCCGGTGCCTCTCAAGTGGCTGCATTGCCCGCCGTACGCGAGGCGCTGCTGCAGCGCCAGCGTGCATTCCAGGAAGCGCCGGGCCTGGTGGCCGATGGCCGGGACATGGGAACGGTGGTTTTTCCGGACGCGCCGCTGAAGATTTTCCTGACCGCCAGTGCCGAGGAGCGTGCGCGCCGTCGATACTTGCAGTTGAAGGGCAAAGTCGATAGTGTTAGTCTGTCGAGTCTGCTAGATGAGATACGTGCACGCGATGAGCGTGACACCCAGCGAGCGGTAGCCCCGCTCAAGCCGGCGGCTGACGCCATACAGCTGGATTCCACGGAATTGTCCATCGATCAGGTGCTGGAACGCATCATGAGCGAGATCGCCATTCGCGATATTGCCGGGTGACCAAGAAGGCCGCAGGGGACCAGTCATAGTCCTGGGGCGCTTCTTCTAAATGAAACTAACCCACACCGTCTGGGGTGTGGAGATGGGCGTATTCTTCGCCCTCATCAACAGGAATTAAAATGAGCGAAAGCTTTGCGGAACTCTTTGAAGAAAGCCTAAAAACCCTGAACCTTCAGGCAGGCTCCATCATCACCGGTGTTATCGTTGATATCGATTACCAAGCTCGCTGGGTAACCGTTCACGCTGGCCTGAAGTCTGAAGCACTCATCCCGCTTGAGCAGTTCTACAACGACGCTGGCGACCTGACTATCAACGTCGGTGACGAAGTTCACGTTGCGCTGGACTCGGTTGAAGACGGCTTTGGTGAAACCAAGCTGTCCCGTGAAAAAGCCAAGCGCGCTGAATGCTGGATTGTTCTGGAAGCTGCCTTCGCAGCCGAAGAAGTGGTCAAGGGCGTTATCAACGGTAAGGTTAAAGGCGGCTTCACTGTCGACGTTAACGGCATCCGTGCGTTCCTGCCAGGTTCTCTGGTTGACGTCCGTCCAGTGCGCGACACCACGCACCTGGAAGGCAAAGAGCTGGAATTCAAGGTCATCAAGCTGGACCAGAAGCGCAACAACGTTGTCGTTTCCCGTCGCAGCGTCCTGGAAGCCGAGAACTCCGCCGAGCGCGAAGCTCTGCTGGAATCCCTGCAGGAAGGCCAACAAGTCAAAGGTATCGTCAAGAACCTCACCGATTACGGCGCATTCGTCGATCTGGGTGGCGTCGATGGCCTGCTGCACATTACCGACATGGCTTGGAAGCGCATCAAGCATCCTTCCGAAATCGTCAACGTTGGCGACGAGATCGATGTCAAGGTTCTGAAGTACGATCGCGAGCGCAATCGTGTTTCCCTGGGCCTGAAGCAACTGGGCGAAGATCCATGGGTTGCTATCAAAGCCCGTTACCCAGAAAGCACTCGCGTTACCGCTCGTGTAACCAACCTGACCGACTACGGCTGCTTCGCTGAGCTGGAAGAAGGCGTTGAAGGTCTGGTACACGTTTCCGAAATGGACTGGACCAACAAGAACATCCACCCTTCGAAAGTCGTACAAGTCGGCGACGAAGTGGAAGTCATGGTTCTGGACATCGACGAAGAGCGTCGTCGTATCTCCCTCGGCATCAAGCAGTGCAAATCTAACCCATGGGAAGATTTCTCTGGCCAGTTCAACAAGGGCGATAAAATCTCCGGCACCATCAAGTCGATCACCGATTTCGGTATCTTCATTGGTCTGGACGGCGGCATCGACGGTCTGGTTCACCTGTCCGACATCTCCTGGAACGAAGTGGGCGAAGAAGCCGTACGCCGTTTCAAGAAGGGCGACGAGCTGGACACCGTTATCCTGTCGGTTGACCCAGAGCGTGAGCGCATCTCCCTGGGCATCAAGCAACTGGAAAGCGATCCGTTCTCCGAGTACGTTCAAGAGAACGACAAAGGCGCAATCGTTAAGGGCATCGTGAAAGAAGTTGACGCTAAAGGCGCCATCATCACCCTGGCCGACGATATCGAAGCGACTCTGAAAGCCTCCGAAATCAGCCGTGACCGCGTTGAAGACGCGCGCAACGTTCTGAAAGAAGGCCAGGAAGTTGAAGCCAAGATCATCAGCGTTGATCGCAAGAGCCGCGTAATCCAGCTCTCGATCAAGTCGAAAGACGATGCTGAAGAGAAAGAAGCAATCCAGAGCTTGAAAGACAAGCCTGCTGCTGACATCGCTGCTGGTCCTACCACTCTGGGCGACCTGTTGCGTGCACAAATGGAAAAACAGAACTAAGTTCTGACTTTCTGTAAAAAAGGGCGACTTCGGTCGCCCTTTTTTATGCCCGGAATTTGTAGCTTCTCCCCCGTAGGCGCTGCCGAAGGCTGCGATCCTTCCAACATGCGCGCACGATCAGCAAACCCACGAAACCAACACCCCCGCAAAACTGTCTCTTTCTTTAACAGGATCAACCGCTTATTTGCAGCTAGTCTTACGCTCAAGCGAACCAAGCCAGGGCGGCATGCCTGGCATAAGGAAGTGAATGAACAAGCTCATCGTCGCAATAGCTTTACTGACACTGGCGGGCTGTACCACTAATGCCAAGACCCATGCGGTACGAGGTGTCAGCGGCATAGAGGTTGATTGTTCGGGATTGGGCTCGGGCTGGGAAAAATGCCAAAAGCGCGCAGCCAAGGAGTGCAAGGGCGCTGGCTATAAAGTCGTCACCCGGTCAGACGATGCAAAGGAAGAAGATGAATTCCCGTTCGGCTTCAATCCGGCAGGCTACCTGACACGAACCATGCTGGTCATCTGCAGGTAACGTCGCCAATCAGGATCGGCGTAGTGACATTCAGAACCGCCACCTTCTTGTGCTGGAAGACATGTCAAAACTCGGGCTGTTCAAATTCATGCGGGCGTGCTAAAACCTCTGGAGAGATTTTCCTAGCTGCTTGAAAAAGAAGGGAAAAATATGACGAAGTCGGAGTTGATCGAACGAATTGTCACCCATCAAGGGCTGCTCTCATCCAAGGATGTCGAGCTGGCCATCAAGACCATGCTCGAACAAATGTCCCAATGCCTGGCCACCGGTGATCGGATCGAGATCCGCGGGTTCGGCAGCTTCTCCTTGCACTACCGCGCGCCGCGGGTAGGGCGCAATCCGAAGACTGGTCAGTCGGTTAGCCTGGATGGCAAGTTTGTTCCGCATTTCAAGCCGGGGAAGGAGCTCAGGGATCGTGTCAACGAGGATGAGGAGGAAGGGAATTGATAGTTGTAGCAGGCAATGGAGATAACTCGTGAGTAATCTCAAGCGTTTACTCCTCGGGCTAATCCTTTTATTGCTCGTCGTTACCGTATTGGTATTCGTTCTGGAAAACCAGCAGCCCGTTACCCTGGCATTTTTCGGATGGGTCGCGCCGCGGTTACCATTGGCTGGTGTTACTATCGGTTCATTGCTAATTGGGCTAGTAATTGGGCCGCTGATAGGTTTATTACTTAATCGTGCAGGTCGTAGTGGCAACTGAAATAGCTGAACTTATCCCTTCAAGAAGTTGCACAATTTATATTTTCACGCTGAGTTACAGCTCAAGTGTAGAGGTGTTATCTGACAAACGAAAAAGAAGCGACCAGTTAGGCGCCGGGCAGTTAGTTGATAGTTTGGTATACTAACACTGGCAGATGATCCATTGAAACTTTAGACTAAGGTGGGTGTTTGGTGTTGGACTTGAGGTCTTGATGTCAGTACTTTTGTAGAGCAACCTGTTACAAATGGAAGTTAAAGTTGGATAGTTATTACGGAACTCACGCTCTATGTTTGTAGCAATGATAAAAAAAATATCGAAAACATCATCGTTAGGTTTAATTTTCAGCATATCGATTGTCGTTTTAGCGTATTTATCTTACGTTTTTCCAATGATTTATGCATATTTCGAATCGGTAAATTTTATTTATGTAAACGCATGGGATGAAGAAACCTATCTTAGTTATCAGGGGGCGCATGGCTCATTAACTATTCCAGGATATTGGACTTCAGGCGGAATCGTATACGCACTACAAAATCTAGGGTTCAGTGGAGGGGAGATAAATATAATATTTGACTGTTTGTTGACTCCTGTAACTTTTTCTTTGATTTTTTTTATACTCCGGTACTTGAAAGTTGAAAGTAGTCAAGCATTGATCTATGGGGTTGTGATTTTATTTTCCCCTATTCTTTTTAATTTCGGCAATCCGTTGCTATCGGGTTTTACCAGGGAGTACGGGATTTTAGGGTATGGTTGGGAATACTATCAGTCAGCCTTGCGCACACCAGAGCCGCAACTATCATATTTTTTTGTTGTATTGGCCGTCGCTGGGTATTTGAAGACCAGAAAAATTAGTTTTTTGTTTGCAGTGGTGCCGCTTCTTTATTTTTATGTGGGTGTTCCGTATGCATATTTTCTTGTTAGCGGTTTAATACTGCTGTATTCAAAATTTATTGAACGAAGTTTTGGTTTTTTAAGGGTTGGTATAATTTGTATAATATCTTATCTGGTCGTTTCAATTGGATTCATTGTTTTTGATTTTTTGTTTTTGTCTAAAGATGTATTCATCACGGGTATACCTCAAGGGTATATAAAAACCCATGTGCCAGTATTTCCGGTTTCAGCAGGACTCATGTTTTTCTTTTTGTTGGTGGAAAGGGCTATTTTGAGTCCGGAAGCTTTCAAAACAAGTAAACAGGTGCATGTGCAACTGTATATTGCCATCTCGATATTTTTTATATGCAACTTGCATATGATTTCAGGGGTTATGCTCTCCTATAAAAACTATCTTGACTATTCTACCGGCTTAATTGCTGGCGTTGGGATTGTGATTTTTCTGGACTTTCTGAGATGTCATTCGATCAAGTGGGCGAATGCAGTGTGCTTTGTGTCAGTTTCACTCATTTTATACCTGACATTTAAGGCTTATGGCTTCAGCTTTAGTGCGATGGAGTATAATTTCTTTCGCGGATTACAATTCAATTCGATCGAAGAGTATGAAGCTGCCACCGATGATCCAATGTCTACAATTATTCAGGATAGTGATCTTGCTGCTAAGTTGCCTTACTCAGTTCCTAAAATGACAGCCCCATTATTTTCCTATCAATATAATTATCCAATGGTGGCTAATGGCTGTCGCTCAGTACTTCAGCGTATGGAGTTTGTAGTTGGTTATTTGAAAAGCAATCCCCAGAATGTTCCCTTAGTAAATTTCCAATATCTTGAAGCGTCAATAAAAGCATTTTCCGGACAAAAATACGTACCGCTTGAATTGCAAAAAAACGGGCCGGACAAGAAATCCTGCAAAATAATCAATCCGGAGGGAAGTTTTCGGATATTGGATTATCGTTACAAGGATAACGGATGGCTGAGAGTAAAATTGTTCTGAGTTTTAACGCGTTTCATAGAAAAGCTGACGAAAAAAAAAGGCGATCAATGAGCTGGTGTGTTTTATGAAGTTCATTTCAGAAGCTTGGCTTTAAATGCTCAACATTCGCTCTAGGTGAGTCTTAATTTGGACTCGATGTAAAATTATCGTGATGCATTATAGAGGTGCAGTCTGGGGAGCACAGGTAGACGCTTGGTCACGCTTCAAACTAGCGTAACTCATACGCTAAATGTGTACGTAGTTGGCGGCACAGTTCTGGTGTTCACGCAATCAGGTTGAGTCAGTTGATCTGGAAGTTTGTATGGAGGCAGAGGGGCTGGAAGACTGAGCGAGTCTCTCTCCCGTGTAGCAAATCAGGGTTCGTCAATATGAGCAATAATAACCCCAACTGCCGATCCTAAAGTCCGGTTCAGCTTACATTAACGAGCGTTGTTCTCGAAGGGGCTTAGACCTCCAACATGACACGGATGCAAAACCGTCAAATCATGCTGGAGGTAAAAAACTAACGTCGATTAAGTCAAGTTAGGGGCTGCTGTTTGCGGGCAAAGCAACGAATCAATGCGATAACCACGCCTACTAGTGCACCAAAAATAATTCCTATGGCGATAACCATGGAGCTCCTTGGTTTAATTGGGCCCAAGGACTCGATCGGCCCTTCTTGTGAATACACGGAGAACTCTGTTGGTTTTACATTAATCGAGCTGAAAAACTCTTTCTGGAAAACTGATTCACGAAATTTTTTAATGTAAGGATCGTCATTGGTGCGGTGTTGTAGGCTATTTATCTCTGCTTTTAATGCGAGGGTTCCTCTAAGGTAGGCAAGATCTTCTGGGTCATTAGCCGTTAAAGAAGAGGAGGGCTTTTCGATATTGAGACTTTCTGCTATGCGTAACGAATCCTGCAGTCGAGAGATCTCGTCCAAACGCTTTGTTTTCGTAACTTCCCTGCTTGCTGCAATTAGCTGCTCATAACGCTGGGCAGCTGATTCAGCTTCAAAAGACAGATTCTTGAGAACCTTTTGTTTTGTGCTATCGCTAGCTGTTTTTAAAAGGCCTTCAAGATACATTGGTAGCTCTTCAGGGGTTGACCCTTGCGCGGTGATAGTAAATCGACCAGGAGCGACACCACTTACAGTAATATGATTGGAAAGCTCAGCAGCGGAACTGAAGGCAGCAGATGAAGTTTCAGATTTTGACGGCAGATATACATCTTTATAGAGATCAATTCGTACTTTGTCTGACTGAAGTTCGCGGGTGAACAGAATATAAACTTCATCAGGCACAAATTGCTTGATGCCAGAGTAATTGAGAACGGCAACATCACTAGATAGTGGCGCCTGCAGATTGATCCTGGCTACATAAGCTGGCTTGCTGAAGTAAGCGTAGAGTGAGGCTACGACGGCAAAAATTATGGCGGTCAAGATTATCAACATTTTTTGCTGCCATAAAATGCGAATAAGATCTACGAGATCGACTTCATTTATGGGCTTGCTTGGAGTGACGGGCGAGTGGTTGTTCACTGATCAGATCTACCTTAAATTTGGAACGTAAAACAGACCTCGATCCCGCTGCGGTCTATTGGTTTGAACGAAATCACTTTTTTCAAAGGATACAGCGTTGTGGGCAATCGTACTGAATGCGCATTTTGCCATCAAGTATAAAGATTACAAGGATAAGCGAAAAGTCCTACAGAAGTCTTGCCCGCAACGCAGAAGCTGACGGAGGTCGCGTTCGACTATCGGGGGCAGACAGCAGTCCCGTGTTGGCATTGGTTGGCTAATTTTTTACCAGTGTTGCGCGCGTGGGTTTTGGTGGATGTTAGGGGTGCAGGAAGGACGTACCGTAATATATAATAGCTTGATGCCTTGCTAGGGCAGGAAACCAAGTCGGTGCAGGTATGCTTTCCCGCTATTCCAAAGGCGATAGGGGGGGGTGGCCGACCGATTGCTCGTATTAATAAGGCGGGCAATGCAGCAGATCCGAAAATCGGCCAGATTGGTAGGGGCTCAGATTCTTGCTGTGAGGAAAGCAGGTAAGTGAAGATTACTGTTGTCGGAAATCTCAGTTTTAAGCTGTACAGATCGGGCTGATCCCGCCATGCTTGCGGCGCGCAAGCTTGGATGAAGATCCTGGGCCCGCGTGTTAGCAGGCATGTTTATAAATTTTTGATTTGGCAGCAATGGTAATCGGATGGCTTTTAAGATTTTCAACGCATGTCTAGAAGCAAAGAAAATGGCTAATTTTGCACAAGCAACAGATGAACAGTTGGGTGCGAGGATCTGTGTTAGTTTGTCAAATGATAGGAAAATGGAATGATCGAGCAGCGAATCTCAACCGGACTGGCAATAGGTGCGATAATCGCCGGTTGTGGTTTTTTGCTTTTAAATCCGCTAAGGCTCGCATTTATTGCTAATACTTTCGTACCTTTCTTGCTTTTTAATCTCGCAGTCATGCTGGCATGCGGCATGCTTTTTTTACTTAGAGCAGACAGAATAAAAGTCCGCCCAATTGAACTGGTATTGTTCCTTTTGGTGATAGGGACTGCACTGATGACCAACTATGGTGGCCGTAGTATTCCAGATATCCTCACTGACTTTCTTCGGCCCGTCCTTTTTCTCACTGTAGTTATTTTTATTCGTAATTATATAAATTTAGAAAAATTTGGTTTGTCCCGGACTGTTCGTTTTTGGTTGAAAGCAACCGGCTGGGTGACGGTAGTTGTGGTTCTGTGCAGTTTGCTGATAAGTCGTTATCTAATCCCTCTTTATCCTGCGTTCTCGAGTATCGACTCAATTTTTGGTTTGGCGTGGCTACTAGCATCAGGGAATATTTTTTCGCAGATTAGTTACATGCTTATATTAGTTGTTTCTGGCAAGCGAGGGGTATATCTGGCTGGGTTTTTAGTGTTGTTAATTTGTTATAGATATAAAAAAATGACTTTGCCATGGTGGATCTCTTTAATTGCTATATTCTGTTTTATTTGTTTGATGACAGTGTTGAACCTGGATACGCTTGCAGCGATTTTTCTCAAGAGTAATACGAACCTGCCCAGCGATTCATCGGGAATTATAAACCTGTTGAGTGGTGGCCGTATTGAGGAGCTCCGCGGTGCGATCGCTGCAGTTCATACTCCTCTAGAGTATTTTTTTGGCGCTGGGCTTGGATTTGCTTTCAAAGTGGAAGGTTTCGAGGATGCTTCGGGGCTTCATAGAAATCTTCACTTTACACCTGCAAATCTAGCGATCTACTACGGCATTCCTTTTGTCGTTGCATTCGCCTACTATTTGGCAGGGTTTTTCTTGGATGCATTAAAACTCATCAAGGAAAATAGCAACCCAGTTATCTATTGTTACGCCGTCTACTGCATAGCTTCGATGTTTTTCTTGTTTACCGAGTTTAGTATTTTTGCTTACGTAAATTTTGCAATTAGTTGCGGTGTCGTTTCAGGTGCAACTAATCAACGGCGGAAGTTGAATCGAAGTAGCTACGCTTGCCATACTGCAGCATCAAAATAATTTTTATCCGTTTCTTGAAAGTTCGACGGAAGAGCATTGATTTATAGGGGGTTTACGTGTGCGGTCTTTTTGGTGCTGTGATCTATAATAAGTCTACAAATCGTCAGCAATTATTAGCTCGAATTGAAGAGGCCCAGAGCGTGCAAGCTCACAGAGGCCCGGATATGAATGGTCATAAGGTTTATGAGCTAAACGATGTAACAGTCGTGTTGGCTCACCAACGACTTTCGATCCTAGATCTCTCAGATAATGGGCGTCAGCCAATGAGTTCATCTAATCTTGAGAGTGAAATTGTCTTCAATGGCGAAGTTTACAATTATAAAGAGATTGCGTTAGCGAAGAAGATGAATAATCTTCGGAGCGGAACAGACACTGAAGTGATTCTGGAGGCATTGTCAGGTGGCAATTACGCAGAAGCGCTGGCAGAGTTTAATGGTATGTGGTCGATCGCGCTCCTTGACACAAATAAGCAGACACTTTTACTTAGTCGTGATCGCGCGGGAGTAAAACCGCTGTACCATACTGTTGTTGATGGGAACTTATATTTCGCTTCTGAAATTAAAACGTTGCTGGTGCTTAGTGGTGGCAAATTTAACTTAAACTTAGGAGTTGTAGGTAAATATATTGAGCAGTCAGTTCAAGATGACACGACAGCAACTTTTTTTGAGGGGATTAACAGTCTCGAGTCCGGTGAATACGCGGTTTTGGATCTCAAGAAAAAAGAGATCAATATATCCAGTTCGTCTTATTGGACGCCTTTTAGTGCATTCGACAAGTCTTATTATCAGAATCCTGAAGCTAAATTTCGCGAGCTTTTCGAAGATGCGGTGAAGCTAAGGTTGAGGGCTGATGTTCCAGTTGGTGTTACCCTTTCCGGGGGGCTTGATTCATCTCTAATTTGCCAAGCTGTAAGAAGCCAGCTAGGTCATAGTAATTTTTTTGTGCTTTCCGCAGTTTCTCCTGGAAAAAAAGGGGATGAATCTCCTTTTATCGATATCGTTGCTGATCACTTTGACCTTGATGTTTCAAAAGTAGATCTGGGTTGGTCTGCAGATGAAACTCTAGCTTTAATGCACAAGGCTACGTGGCATAACGATGCCCCACTAGGAAGTTTGTCCAATGTCGCATTTTATTTATTGATGTCCCAAGCCAGAGAGCTCGGTGTAAAAGTTATTCTGAGTGGGCAGGGGGCAGATGAAATACTTTGTGGATACAAGAAGTATTTGGGTTTTTATATTAAACATCTCGTTAAAGACAGGAAATACTTCACTGCCCTAAAGGTCCTATTGTCTTTTGCTCGCACCGGTACAGTGCTGAATCAATTCGGTTTTGCAGAGGCGAAGCGATATTTGGAAGGAAAAGGGGTTAGCAGTACCACGATTATGTCTGAAAAAGTAATCAGTCACTTCAAAAAAGCCCCCATTGGTGCTATAGGGAGATCATTAGAAGACCGCCAATGGCTCGATTATAAAAAATACTCCGTACCGTATCTAACTCACTATGAAGACAGGATGTCAATGGCGTTTGGTCGTGAGATTCGCTTACCATTTCTGGATTATAGACTGGTCGAGTTTATGCTGAACGCACCAGCTAACTTAAAGCTGTGCAAAGGTTGGACTAAATATCTTCTTCGAACCGCATATGAAGCGCTATTGCCCAAAAGTATTACTTGGCGCAAAGATAAGCAAGGATTCACTAGTCCTCAGGATGAATGGTTGAGGGCCGAGCTTAAATCGGCAGTAGAGTCGTATTTTTCTTCCTCTGCATTGATCTATAAATATGATCTTATTGATAGAGTTAAATTAGAGGAAAAGTATGCAGCTTATTGTAGCGGTGATCGAAATGTTTGGTATCGAGAGATCTTCAATCCATTAGGTCTAGAAGTCTGGCTTCGTGAGTTCCAAGCTTTTATTCGAACGGAATAAGCGTAATGTCATCTCTATTGATGAAGTATATCGGTTGTCGACGGTTGTTATTGAAGATTTTATTGATTAAGCGTTTGGGGTTGATCAATATACTTCGGGTGATCCGGCATCGCTTGCGTCTTCGCAATAAATACTACGAACAGGCATTGCCTGTAGTTGCTGTACCTACTGATGTGGGATTCTGGGTACACGAAGACGCCCGTTCCCGTCCCTCGATTGACCTCACACTGCAAGCATCCGTATTGGAGCGTGCGAATGAGGTCACATGCGGTTGGTTTCGTCGCTTTGAAGATGATCGGACGTTCGAGGGAAAGGCACCCGAATGGCATAAGGTAAGTTACGCCAGTTCAAAGGATGAGCATTTTTCGCGTGTGAAACTGAATGAGAGTCCGGGGGCCGATGTGAAGCTCTGCTGGGATCTCTCGAGGTTTAAATGGGTAACTCAATTAGCGATCGCAGCCGCAGTGTCGACCGACGAAGACAAACGTCGAATGTACTTGGACAGGAGTGAAGATCTATTGGGTTCATGGGTTGCCGAAAATGGTTATTTCATGGGCGTCAATTGGGCTTGCGGTCAGGAGGTCTCCATTCGCGGGTTGCACCTGATGGTGAGTACATTCATTTATGAGACTCACTTTAACAGTCGTCCTGCCAAGAGGTTATTGGCGTTGATGCAAGCTTCCTATGAGCGAGTGAAATTAACGATCGATTACTCGCTGGCGCAGGATAATAATCATAGTTTGACTGAAAGCCTGTTCCTTTATTTTAGCTTTAACTTTCTAAAGCACTACGGGATTAATGTTGCGACACCAAAGGAAAATGCCAAAAATTTAAGGCGTATTGATCGGGTAATGGCGAGGCTAATCCAGCGCGATGGTTCTTTTGCTATGTATTCGGTTAATTATCATCGCGCGGTCTGCGATATATTGTCTTTGTCAAAAGTAATTGATGAGGCGCTAAATATCGGTTATTGGCGGTCCAAGGATAAGTTGAATTGTGTGAAAAATATGCATGCATTTCTTTCTACGCTGGTAGATCCTGTTTCCGGAAGAGCCCCGAATATTGGGCATAATGATGGATCGCTACATGCAGTTCAATTTACATCGTTTGATGATTTTTCACCTTCTGTCGTTTTTATGGGAGCGGTGTTTTCGCTGCCAATTAATCATATTTTTGATGCAGCTTGCAGTAATGTTTATTGCTTTGGTTTTGAGCCAAAATTTGTCCAGATGAAAGCTGAACGCTTTTTGCAATTTAGAGAGTTCGGCATGCTGGTAGTATCGATGTCGTCTTACAGGGCTTTCTTCAAGTACCCCAATAACAAGTTTCGACCACAGCAACAGGATTTTTTACACCTTGATTTGTGGGTGCGTGGTGTGAATGTATTTCGCGACTCAGGTTCCTACAGCTACAATCCGGATGATCCCTTGCTCATTGAATACTTTGATGAAGCGCCTGCTCACAACGTTCCCTTTCTCTCAGAAGGTCGATTCGTTGACCGGCTGAGCCGTTTCCTATATCTAGAATGGCCGGGCACTGATCTTGAAACGACTGAAAATCATGAGCTTGTTTCAGTCTCTGCGCGAGTAAGTAACCTCAAAGGACAGGCCTTTGTCCGAAAGTTGCAGTTTTCGGGGGGAAGCATTTTGATCTCTGATCAAGGGCCAGATGATGACGATTGGTCGGTAGCTTATAATTTAACCACCGCTCCGATCATCTCCGATTTGGGCACTGTAGTTGCTCCAGGTGTCTTTTTAAAATGTGACGCACCCGTAAGTACGAGTGAATCTTTTTACTCGACACGTTATCTAGATAAACAAGTCGGTGCGCGGCTCATCATGACTCAAAAAGCAAACACTTTAATAATTGCTAAAGTGGATATTCAGGATCAAATATGAGAGTTCTTTATTTTCACCAACACTTCTCCACACCAAAGGGGGCGGTAGGGACGAGATCGTATGAGATGGCTCAAAGGCTGATCGCCAGGGGGCATCAAGTGACCGTGGTTTGTGGTAGTTATAGTGGTGGACAAACCGGGCTGAGTACTGATTTCGTTTCTGGCAAACGCACTGGCATGGTGGCTGGTATTAGGGTTATTGAGCTTGATCTTGCGTATTCCAATAGTCACGGCCTCTTTAAACGCACTATTAGTTTTATGAAATTTGCAATACGAAGTATTGGGATAGCGTTGACCGAAAAATACGATCTGGTATTCGCTACAACCACTCCATTAACCGCCGGAATTCCAGGCATTTTCGCTCGTTGGTTTCGTAATAAGCCCTTTATTTTCGAGGTAAGGGATCTTTGGCCAGAATTGCCGAAAGCAATGGGAGTTATTCGTAACCCTCTGATTCTTGGCGCGCTGTCAGCTCTGGAATGGATAAGCTATCGCTCGGCTCACAGACTTATTGGGCTTTCTCCTGGAATTGTGGAGGGGATTTCACATCGAGGGGTGCTTCGAGAAAAAATTGCCATGGTTCCGAATGGATGTGATTTGGATATTTTCAATATTCCAACAGATCCTTGGCTACCAGAGGGTGTGAGCCAAAGTCAGCTGGTGGCAGTATTTACAGGCACTCACGGAGTAGCTAATAAGCTGGATGCCGTGCTCGATACTGCTCTTGAGCTCAAGTCTCGTGGGCGAGACGATATACGGTTAGTTTTAGTAGGACAGGGCAAATTGAAACCTGCCTTGGTAGAGCGCGCGCGGGCGTTGAATTTGGACAACGTTATTTTTCACGATCCAGTCAATAAAGAACGATTGTCTGGACTAATGGCTTCCGCTGATATTGGTCTCCAAATTTTGGCAAATGTTCCTGCATTTTATTATGGGACGTCGCCTAATAAATTTTTCGACTATATCGCTTCCGGTCTTCCAGTGTTGAATAATTATCCAGGCTGGCTTGCCGAGCTGATCAGGACTAACGACTGTGGCTATGTGGTGCCCCCTGAAAATCCTAAAGCATTCGCAGACGCTTTAGAGCATGCTGCTAACGATCGTGAGGCGCTTAAATTGAAGGGGCTGAAGGGGCGTCAGCTTGCTATCAATCATTTTGATCGCAGAATATTGGCTGATCAATTTGTTGATTGGCTCGAAGGGGCGGTGCGGTGATTATGGGGTTCAGTCTCACCGCCTGCAGTCGCATCCGGAGTCGTTTGCGCTCCTTGAACTCTGCTTAAATAAGTCGCGGGTTGCTCGCGGCTGGTTCCACTGATCAGGCTTCACATTTGTTGTATTGTTTGTGCCAGAGGTACCACCCCTTTCACGAGGTCATGAGATATATTTGGTACCTAAGCTTTGCGCTGGCCATTGTTTAAAAGTCAAAAGAGCAGGCGTAGACGACGGTTCATTCGCTCTCATCCATCAGGCATTCAGGTCTTCAAATGTTCAAACGGTTCTTCGATATCACTGCTTCATTGTTAGCACTTATTATTTTGGCGCCGGTTATGGCAATCGTTGCATGGAATATTCGTCAAAAACTTGGCTCGCCAGTGCTTTTCAAGCAAATCCGTCCTGGCTATGGCGGCAAACCCTTTGAGATGGTTAAGTTCCGTACTATGCGAGATGCATTCGATGCCCAAGGCAACCCCCTTGCGGATGCGGAGCGTATGACCCCGTTCGGAAGCTTCCTCCGGGCCTGCAGCCTTGATGAGCTTCCAGAGTTGTGGAACGTACTCAAAGGTGAAATGAGCCTCGTCGGGCCGCGCCCATTGTTAATGGAGTATCTGCCTTTATATAGTCCGGAGCAGTTTCGCCGTCATAACCTTCGCCCCGGTGTCACTGGTTGGGCGCAGGTCAATGGGCGAAATGCATTATCTTGGGACGAAAAATTTAAATTGGATGTCTGGTATGTTGATAACCAGTCCTTTTGGCTAGACATCAAGATTATTCTCATGACACTTAAAAAAGTGGTGGTCAGAGAAGGGATCAGCGCGGATGGCGAAGTTACTATGTCCAAGTTTACTGGTAACAAGCCATGAAGAAACTGGCAGTGCTTGGTGCCAGTGGGCACGGGAAAGTCGTTGCTGACACCGCCCATTGCTGCGGATGGGATCTGGTGGAGTTTTTTGATGACGCTTGGCCTGCCCGTAGCGAAAATGGGCATTGGTCAGTCGTAGGAGATTCGAAGGCCATGCTCGCTCGACTCCTGGAGTACGACGGTGTGATCGTGGCAATTGGCGATAATAAGGTTCGTAACGATAAGCTCGTGACCCTGATGAGCGCGGCCGCTCCTGTTGTATCATTGATTCATCCAATGGCGTTCGTTAGCCGATACGCTACCATTGGTGTTGGCTCTGTCGTTTTCGCTGCAGCTGTGGTCAATGCCGACGCGAAGATAGGTCTCGGAGCGATCCTCAACACAGGCTGCAGTGTTGACCATGATTGCCAGTTAGGGGAGGCTGTACATGTGAGCCCAGGAGCCAGACTGGCAGGTTCTGTCAGTGTGGGCGACCGAAGCTGGATCGGAATAGGCGCTAGTGTTAAGCAATTAATCAGAATCGGTTGTGAAGTCGTCGTCGGTGCTGGGGCGTCGGTTGTGAGCCATGTAGCTGACGGGGTAGTCGTTATCGGCGTACCTGCTAAAGTACGTTGAGTTTGAGTAAGGCTGCGGCCATAAAAAGATATTTGGCTGAGCCGGATGTGAATGAATAGCGTTTCATAATTTTAATTCTGAAATCAATGGAAATAAGCTGTGTTGAACTCTCATTTTTCTCCCTGGCCTTCTTTCTCCGAAGAGGAAGCCAATGCAGTTCGTGACGTTATTCTTTCCAACAAAGTCAATTACTGGACGGGGCAGGAGTGTCGCGAATTTGAGAAAGAATTCGCTGCGTGGACTGGTACTCGTCACGCTATAGCCCTGGCAAACGGCACAGTTGCCTTGGATCTTGCATTTCAGGCATTGGGAATCGGAGCGGGGGACGAGGTCATCGTCACCTCAAGGACTTTTCTTGCATCTGTTTCTAGTATCGTCAATGCCGGAGCGATTCCGGTGTTTGCAGATGTAGACCGCGACTCGCAGAATATTACAGCGCAGACAATTGCTGCTGTATTAACGTCTCGTACTCGGGCTATTGTTTGTGTTCATCTTGCGGGTTGGCCCTGTGATATGGACCCGATCATGGCTCTAGCCCAAGAGCATGACCTCAAGGTGATAGAGGATTGTGCTCAGGCCCATGGCGCGACATACAAAGGCCGTTCAGTCGGCTCCATTGGCCATGTTGGGGCTTGGTCGTTCTGCCAAGACAAGATCATGACCACTGGTGGTGAAGGTGGGATGGTCACAACTAACGATCACAGTTTGTGGGCAGCGATGTGGTCCTACAAGGATCATGGCAAGAGTTGGGAAGCTGTCTACGAGCGAGAACATGCTCCCGGTTTTCGTTGGCTGCATGAGAGCTTCGGCACCAACTGGCGTATGTTGGAAGTGCAGGGTGTGTTGGGTCGAATCCAACTGCGCCGCATGAAGCACTGGCAGGAAGTCCGATTGGCCAACGCTCGTAAAATTTGGGCTGCCGCGGAACAATCGATCGGTTTGCGAGTACCACATATTTCAGAAGATTATACTCACGCAGCATACAAGTGCTATGTGTTTGTCGAACCCCATGCTTTGAAGTCTGATTGGAGTCGGGATCGAGTCCTTAATGAGATCGCCGCGCGTGGAGTTCCGTGTTTCTCTGGTTCGTGCTCAGAGGTTTATCTGGAAAAAGCCTTCGACAATACAGCTTGGCGACCTGTGGTACGTCTCCCTCTTGCCCGGGAGTTAGGGGAAACCAGCTTGATGTTCATGGTTCACCCGACCCTTACCTCTTTAGAGATCGACAAGACATGCGAAGTCTTGATCGAAGTCATGAAGGAAGCTCTCGCAGATTAACTCTATCTCTACATCAGGTGTAGTTGGAGTAACAGGTGTTAAGAGTCGAGCTGATAAAGCTCGGCTCTGTTCGTTCCTCTATACTACCGACCTGAGACAGGATCTTTTGAAATTTAGGATAGGAAAGTTAAGGGGTATTACAGTCTTTTACTTAGATGATAGAGGTGCAAGGCTCGGCATAATGGCATTGCCTCATTGTTTTCACCTCCATCATGCCTGCACGGAATTACGGTCGTATTGCTCTGTAATCCAAAGGTGTTTGTCCGACAACTCGGGCTGGAATGCCAACTATAATTGAGTTAGAAGGTACGTCTTTAAGAACGACTGCTGACGCTCCAATTTGGCAGTTGTCACCGATTTTGATGTCACCAATAATCTTCGCTCCCGCACCGATGTAACAGTTATCTCCGATCACGGGGCATTTATTAATCTCACTAGTAACATAGCCTTCCGCTGCCCCGATTGTAATACCCTGTCCCAAAACGCAATTAGTTCCGATTTTAGCGTTCGCATGAACCACAACGCCTATAGCGCCATAGGCAAAAATAGAACCTTTTCCTATGTTCGCGGAAACTGGGATATAGGAGTTAAAAAAGAGAAAGATTAAATTTCGAATGAGGCCAGGTACGATTGGCACTCCGCGTTTATGAAACCAGTTCCCAATTCTATAGAGTTTTACAGCATTCATTATTAATCTCTCCCTATTAAAACCGCAGCGTGCGCAAGTCCGCCGGGCGAAGCCGGAGTACTACTACAGCAATGAACAAAAGTGAGCACATGTAGAGTGTGCCCCAGATCAAACTAACATTCTTCATAATTACGGCTATCGGCGAAAGTATCGACACCCAGAATACAACAGGTAAACGAATTCCTGGTTTACATAGCAAGTGCAAAATCAGTAAATAAGCAGAAAAGCCGACCGTGTAAAAAATCTCTGCCTGTTTTAGCCCTTTAACGAACAGGATCATTCCCGCCACGGCGAATATTCCAGTGACCAAGTTTGCTACTATTACCTTGCGATGAAGACCTGTTGCGACGAGATATCGCTCACTAACTACTGCCCAGTATAGGACTGGCAAACAAGGGAGTAACGCAAAGTAACCAGAATATTGTGGAAACATCCATCCTAGTGCATAACCAAACAAGCCAACCAGCGCAAAATACAACAGCGAAATTGACATGATTTTTCTATACTGCTCTTGTCGTTCGCCACCGGACACGAACGAGACAAATACGGCCCTCACATTTATCGGGAATAAGCTCGTAGCTGATTGAATGATCGAAACTATCACGCGGAAAAGTCCAAGGTCTCGAATAGGCAGGCTTTTAGATAAAATGTAGGGGAGTATGTTCGTGAAAAGATTGAAAACCAACGTGATGGTGATCATTCTGGGTAATAACAGAAGTACTTGGTGGCAGGTAGACAGCAGAAGCTTGCCGACAGGGATTTTTGCTCCGTGGGTAATCAGCACGGCAATGGAGTACAGACATGGTATAAGATTGGTGAGTAACAGTATTTCTACAATGCTCAGGTTTGCAATTTTCTGGTTGGTGATAATAAGAAGGGTAAAGAATACTATTAAAAAAATTACAAGATACCCAACGATCCAGCGCTGCAAGCGTAGTCCGAATAATGAAAGCAAGCATGCCGAGCTTAATAGCATTACACCAAGCAAATATTTATTGCCGATATCCTCTACGAGGCTGATTATGCTAAATAATACAAATATCAACAATGCCATGAATAGTGAAGTTACGAGTATGTATTTGGCTTCTATGCTCGCAATAAGTTGTTCGTTGACTATATCAAGAAGCTTCTGAAATAAAAATACTAGTACGTTGGCCTTAATAAAGGCGCCATATGCTTCCAGTCCATAAAGCCCAGGGATAACGAAGTTAACCACAAGACCACTTATAAGTGTCAGAACTTGAATTAGCAAATTGACCATGCAAGAACCTCTTATACCTCATCAAGACTAATCGAGCATACGATCAATTGACAAAAATCAACGTCGCCTCAAGGTAAAAGAGCCGGTGGGATCCCATCCGGCTCTCGTACATTAGGTCAACATTTAGGTCCAAATTCCGCGGGTATCAATAACTTTTACTGAGGACAAGCGGTCTTTCGGGATTCCCTTGAATGCACTGTGATCGACGAGCAGAACCACCACGTCGGCCGTCGTCAAAGCCTGATCGACATCGCTGAGTTTTACGGCTTCTTTCAAACGAGCTGGGAGGCATTCGATATTTGGTTCAACTGCTAGAACACTCCCTGGATGAACTTCTGCTATTTTTAAGGTGATCTCGAGTGAAGGGCTTTCGCGCAGATCGTCAATGTCTGGTTTAAATGCCAAGCCTAGGCAGGCGACAGTGACGTCTTTGGCTGTTTTAGCCGGGTGTTCCTGCAAAAATTTGCCAATTGCAAGCTGGACTTGATCGAGTACCCATTGTGGCTTGCTGTCATTGACCTCGCGCGCGGCTCGTATCAAGCGCGCTTCATCAGGTGTCCGGCTCACGATAAACCAAGGGTCAACCGCGATGCAGTGCCCGCCAACGCCAGGTCCCGGTTGCAATATGTTGACTCGTGGGTGGTGATTCGCAAGGCGGATCAACTCCCATACGTTAATATCAAGCTTGTCGCAAATGATCGATAGTTCATTTGCAAAAGCGATGTTCACATCGCGGAAGCTGTTTTCGGTGAGCTTGCACATTTCCGCAGTTCGCGCATCCGTGATGATGCATTCACCTTCAACAAATGTTTTATAAAGGTGCATTGCAGCATCCGAGCATTTGGCGGTCATGCCACCAATGATCCGATCATTTTCGATCAGCTCACGTAATACGTGACCGGGTAGAACGCGCTCCGGGCAATGCGCAATGCGAATATCAGAAAGTTCGCCGTGAGTTTGCGGGAAACTCAGGTCCGGTCGCGCTTCGGCCAACCACTCAGACATTTGTTCGGTTGCACCTACAGGTGAAGTCGACTCGAGAATTACCAAGTCGCCTTTCTTCAATACTGGGGCGATGGCTTTGCTCGCCGACTCGATGTAAGACAAGTCCGGTTCATGGTCGCCTTTGAATGGCGTCGGAACAGCGATCAGGAAGGCATCTGCCGATTCGGGTGTGGTGGTCGCGCGCAAATACCCCTCAGTTACAGCTGCTCGGACAACGATATCCAGATCTGGCTCAATAATGTGAATATCGCCGCGATTGATCGTGGACACCGCGTGCGGATTCACGTCGACGCCAATAACTTTTTTCTTGCGTGCGGCAAAAACAGCAGCAGTAGGAAGGCCAATGTAGCCTAGGCCAACCACGGAAACAGTTTCAAAACTCATATGTGGACCTTATTGAATTTTGGAAAGAACTTCGAGAATGCGAGCGCAGGCCTTGCCATCGCCGTAGGGATTGTGAGCATAGCTCATCTGCTCATATGCTTTCGGGTCAGTCAGTAGGCGGGTCAGGTTACTTGTGATTGCATCGACTCCGGTGCCTACCAGTTTTACAGTACCGGCCTCGACAGCTTCCGGTCGTTCGGTTGTATCACGCATCACTAGAACGGGTTTGCCGAGTGAAGGTGCTTCTTCTTGAATGCCGCCCGAGTCACTTAGGATGAGGTAGGAGCGATGCATTAGATACACGAAAGGTAGATAGTCCAGCGGTTCGATCAGGTGAATATTTTCAATGCCCGCCAGAAGGCGGTTCACGGGTTCCCGCACATTGGGGTTCAGGTGCACAGGATAGACAATCTCGACGTCTGGAAAGGTTTTTGCAATATTAGCCAGCGCTTTGCAAATGTTGTCAAATCCATCGCCGAAGCTTTCACGCCGGTGGCCAGTAACAAGGATCACTCGCTTGCCTTCACTTATGAACGAGAATTGTTCATGGAACATTTGCTGTAAATCCGAATCGCTCTCGACCCTTTCGACCACGTCAAGCAAGGCGTCTATTACAGTGTTTCCCGTCACGTGAATTGAAGATACATCCACTCCTTCATTGATTAGATTCTGTCTGGAGGTATCGGTGGGGGCAAAGTGTAGCGCGGCAAGCGCTCCTGTCAGTTTGCGGTTTGCTTCTTCTGGCCAAGGCGAATACATGTTACCTGTTCGCAGCCCTGCCTCAACATGGGCTACCGGTATTTGCTGATAGTATGCCGCCATTGCTGTTGCGAAAGTCGTCGCCGTGTCACCATGTACCAAGACAATATCTGGTTTAAACTCAGCAAAGATCTTTTTCATTCCATGCAGGATTGCCGTCGTGACGTCGGTCAGGTCCTGGCCCGGCTTCATAATGTTGAGATCGAAGTCGGGAGTAATCTGGAACAGATCCAATACTTGATCGAGCATCTGCCGATGCTGACCGGTCACGCACACTTTGGCTTCGAATCTTTCGTCGGCTGCGAGGCTCAGCGCCAAGGGAGCCATTTTGATTGCCTCAGGGCGCGTGCCGAATACACACAGTGTTTTCAAAGTCATTGCAATACCGCTATTGAAAAAAAGGAAGGTTTAACGTGTATACATGCGATACCAGTTGTCTTGCATGATGAATTATACGACTCAATAATCGGTGTTTCTCTCGTTCAACCCGACGGTAAACAATAGCGGATCGAATCATGATAATTTTTTCTTGACACTCGCGGGGGCCGTTAATTTTCTGCATATCATGATCTCAAGGATCTAGCCGGCTTTCTGCTGACAATTTATCGGCGCCATGCTGTCTTGAGGACAAAATCAAATTCAATGCCGGATCACAAGCGATGCCCGCCTTCGTTGGTAGAGAAGTCGACACCGTCCTTTGACCTTCCACCCATCGGATTGCTGCTGGGTTTGTAACCCTCGACGCTTGTACGATAAGCCTCTTATGGCGGCGCGAGCACGCTTCTCTGGACCTGATTTCAGCGCTCATAGAAGGCACGGGTTCAAACTCTCCATGGCAGAGCCTTTGTAAATCTCTTTGCCACAATTATTTACGAGATGCATCTTTTTCATCAAGGGCAACCGCTGGTGCATGGGGGCGTAGATCTCGAAAGCGGTCAATGCCAACTTTTCTGCAAGCTTGTTTTTTCCGACATCGAATGTGCCCCCGTACGAGTGTGACGTGAATTATAACCACCTTTGCTCGGCGCTTTCCAAAATTGTGGCGTTGAGAGGCGTTGCCCGCATTTTTTGCGCAGGAAGGCTAGCAGCAATCACGCAGATCCATAGCATTTTTCGTGTATTAATCATTCAAAAGGATAGGCGTGGGCCGTGGACGAACCACATGAAAGACTCTAGCTTTGCCAGGGGGGGGGGCGCTACCTGTCGGCGGTGAGTGAAGGGTTGGATGTTACCAGGGCTCAAATCAGAGTGATGCGCTCCAGCGGGTCGTTGAATTGCAGTGGGCGCTGAACTGGGGGGGCGATGATGGGGGAGGAGTACCAGAGGCTCGGGAGTATCCGCTAAGGTGCAGTCAGCTTCATAAAGGAGGGCGAAGGACGAAAAAGCATTGCTTCAAGGCTTCAGGCATCTGGTGGAAGACATTTTATCTAGATGGAGGGTTTTGCAGGATTTTTGCCTGAACCAATGTATCATGAGAACCATACAAAGACTTGTAGATGGAAACAGAAGGATTCAGGTTCCGAGCTGTACCATTTCGTACCTGGGTGTTTCATTTTTGAGTCTGAAGGCATGGTTTTTTCGGTTCAAGAGCTTGAAAGGGGTGTTCGATAGGTTTATGGATAAGATCAGAATTTTTTTGTTGAGCCTTCCTCGACGCTGCAAGCGGGTTCTGCAGGTAACAGTAGATGTGTTTCTGGTCTGGTTATCGTTATGGATGGCATTTATCGTACGCCTCGGTATAGATGAGCTGGATAGCCCTTTTCAACAGCATCTTTGGCTATTTATAAGTGCGCCTATCGTAGCTATTCCTCTTTTTATTCGGTTTGGCATGTACCGAGCTGTTATGCGCTATGTCGGTAATGACGCGCTTATAGCAATTGTAAAGGCAGTTACTCTGTCGGCGCTTATTCTTGGTGTCTTTGTATATTGGTACAGTAATCATCAAACAATTGTACCGCGATCAATTATTTTCAATTATTGGTGGCTAAGCCTAGTGATGATTGGCGGATTGCGAATCGCTATGCGGCAGTATTTTTCTGGTGATTGGTTTATCGCAGCTCAACATGTTCCGTTTGCAAATGCTGACAATGGATTACCAAGGGTCGCAATCTATGGTGCCGGAGCAGCAGGTAACCAATTGGTCGCTGCGTTGCGCATGGGGCGAGTCATGCGACCAGTAGCATTCATAGACGATGACAGCAATATTGCCAGTCGCGTCATTGCGGGCTTGCAAGTATTCAAACCTAAACATATTCAGCAAATGATAGACACTACCGGTGCTCAAGAAATTCTCTTGGCGATTCCGTCCGCCAATCGAGGGCGGCGTCGAGAAATACTCACTTTCCTAGAGCGGTTTCCTTTGCACGTGCGTAGTGTCCCGGGATTTATGGATTTGGCTAGTGGCCGGGTTAAGGTCGATGATATCCAGGAGGTGGATATCGCCGATTTGCTGGGCAGGGATGCTGTGCCTGCCCAAGGAGATCTGCTTGAGCATTGCGTAACCCGTCAGTCTGTAATGGTCACAGGAGCTGGTGGTTCAATAGGCTCTGAATTATGTCGCCAAATTCTCGAATTACGACCAACCACACTGTTGTTGTTCGAGCATAGCGAATTTAATCTTTATAGTATTTTTTCTGAACTTGAACAGAGAATCTCCCGTGAGTCCCTTTCTGTAAACCTGCTCCCTATTCTTGGCTCTGTTCGAGACGAGAGAAAGTTGCTAGATGTAATGAAAGCTTGGCATGTCGATACGGTTTACCATGCCGCAGCCTACAAACATGTCCCGATGGTTGAGCACAATATCGCCGAGGGCGTTCTCAATAATGTCATTGGTACTTTAAATACTGCACAAGCGGCTTTGCAAGCAGGCGTTGCTAACTTTGTCCTCATTTCCACGGATAAGGCTGTGCGACCAACCAATGTCATGGGAAGTACCAAGCGGCTCGCAGAGATGACTCTTCAGGCGCTCAGTCGTGAGAAAGCCCCTGTATTATTCGGTGATCAATCGTCCATATCTCAAGTCAATAAAACCCGCTTCACTATGGTCCGGTTTGGTAACGTATTGGGATCCTCAGGTTCGGTGATCCCACTTTTTCATAAGCAGATAAAGTCAGGGGGGCCGCTGACCGTTACGCATCCGAAGATCACCCGCTACTTTATGACTATTCCCGAAGCCGCTCAATTGGTCATTCAGGCGGGTTCCATGGGGCAGGGTGGGGATGTCTTTGTGCTAGATATGGGCGAGCCGGTAAAAATTGTGGACTTGGCGGAGAAAATGATTCATTTGTCGGGATTGAGTGTGCGGTCAGAAAGAAACCCACATGGTGATATCCACATTGAGTTTTCCGGTTTGCGCCCGGGCGAGAAGCTGTACGAAGAGTTGTTGATTGGCGATAACGTAGCCGCTACACAACATCCAATGATTATGACTGCAAATGAAGATCATATTGGTTGGGAGGTCCTCAAGGCTAAGCTGAGCGAGTTGCTGAGCGCTGTCGACAGGGATGATTACGCACGTGTTCGTCAGTTGCTACGTGACACGGTCAGTGGATATGCGCCTGACGGGGAAATCGTTGATTGGATTTATCAACAACGGCGCTTGGAGCCTTAATAGAACTTAGACGGGTGGCAAGGTGAGCTTGGCCACACTATGACATGAGATAAAGTGCGGGCTAATAACGCGCGTCGGTGCGCTTGGACTTGAAAGTGAAGAAAGTTGCCATATTGCAATCTAACTACATCCCATGGAAAGGATATTTTGATCTTATTTCGGCTGTGGATGAATTTATCATTTATGACGATATGCAGTTCACGAAACATGACTGGCGTAATCGCAACCAAATCAAGACTCCTCAGGGAGTGCAATGGTTATCTATTCCGGTAGGCCAGAGTATTCATCGCCGCATTCGTGATGTAGCGTTGGTAGATGGCTGGCAGGTGAAGCACTGGAAAACGTTGCAGAGCAACTATCGGCGAGCGCCTTTCTTCGATGAGGTCGCACAGTGGCTCGAGCCGCTCTATCTGATGGAGACCCATACGGGGCTGTCGCCGATGAATCGTAAGTTCATGGAAGCGATTTGCCGATATATTGGTATTGAAACCCGCATTACGAATTGTTGGGACTATACGTCTGCCGGCGACAAAACCCGGACTGCGCGCCTGGTAGACCTTTGTCAGCAGGCCGGTGCGACGCATTATCTGTCGGGGCCGGCGGCAAAGGATTACATCGAGGCGCTGCTGTTCGACAAAGCCGATATTGCGCTGCAATGGTTCGATTACGCCGGCTTTCCCGAGTATCCGCAACTCTGGGGGGAATTTACCCATGGCGTCACCGTCCTGGATCTGCTGTTCAATTGCGGCAAGGACGCGCGCCGTTACATGAGGCATGTCAAAGCATGAAGCTGTCCATCGTCGCCACGCTTTACAGCTCGGCCAGGTTCATCGAGCAATTCCATCTCCGTGCAAGCCAGGCTGCACAACAAATGGTCGGAGATGATTACGAGATCGTACTGGTCAACGACGGCTCGCCCGATTCAAGCCTGGAACTGGCCGTCCAGTTGAGCGAAGCCGATCACCACGTGGTGGTCGTTGATCTCTCACGCAACTTCGGCCACCACAAAGCCATGATGACGGGCCTGCAACATGCCCGAGGGGAACGTGTCTTCCTGCTCGATAGCGACCTGGAAGAAGATCCTGCATGGTTGCTCTCGTTCAGTGAGCAGATGGAGCGTGAAAAGGTCGATGTGGTCTACGGGGTCCAACAGCAGCGAAAAGGCAGGCACTTTGAGCGCTGGACCGGACATGTGTTCTACAAACTTTTCCGTTTCCTCAGCGGGCTTGATATGCCCGACAATATAGTTGTCGCCAGACTGATGTCGCGCCGCTATGTGGACGCGTTGATTCAGCACGACGAACGCGAGTTGTTCATGGCGGGTCTGTGGGTCATCACTGGCTTCGATCAGCGTGCGCAGTCCATCGTCAAGCACAGTCGTGACGAGACGACCTACACGCTGGGAAAGAAGGTAGCGCAACTGGTCAATTCGATCACTGCCTTCAGCAGTGCACCGCTGGTGGGAATCTTCGGCGTGGGCTGCGCGATCTTTCTGCTGTCGGCCGCCTACACGAGTTTTCTCTTCGTCAACTGGCTGCTACTGGCGAACCCACCTAGCGGCTATACGTCGCTGATGGCTTCGATCTGGCTGCTCGGTGGCCTGATCATCGCATTCGTAGGCGTGGTCGGGATCTATCTCGCCAAGATCTATTCCGAGGTCAAACAGAGACCCTACACTATCGTCCGGAACGTCTACCGTCAGGCTAAGACGCGGAGCATTGAATGAAAAAACTCATTATTTTTGGTCTCACCGACGCCGCTGAGCTCGCACTCTATTATTTTTCCAACGACTCGGGCTATCAGGTCGAAGCGTTTGCTGTTGATCCCGCCTTTATGCCGGCCGATAAGAGTTTCATGGGATTTCCGGTGGTGGCATTCGATGAAGTCACTCAGATCTACCCGCCAGACCGGTACGTCTTTTTCGTCGCGCTTGGCTATTCCAAGCTCAACCAGATCCGTAAGGAAAAATATCTGGCAGTCAAGGGGCTGGGCTACGAAATGGTCAGCTACATAAGTTCTCGAGCCACGGTGCTGACAGAGGACATCGGCGAGAATTGCTTCATCCTGGAAGATAATACCGTTCAGCCCTTTGTGCGCATCGGCAACAACGTGACCATGTGGAGCGGCAATCACGTCGGACATCATTCTCAAATCGAGGACCACTGTTTCCTGGCCTCGCACATCGTCGTATCCGGCCGTGTAACGATCGGGGAAAGTTGTTTTCTCGGCGTCAACGCAACCCTTCGCGATCACGTTACCATTGGCGAGAAATGCATCATCGGCGCCGGCGCTCTGATTCTTGGAGATGCTGCTGCCGAAGGCGTGTACATCGGACAAGCCACCGAACGGTCGCGCGTGCCGAGTACTCGCGTCAGGAACATCTGAAGAACCTCATAATTGGCGTGAAAAAATCCCATGTGGAAAAAACTAGGAAAGATATTCTGCGCAGAAGGGCAGAGCGATTGGTTGTATTCTCACGCGATGATTCCCATTGCGGAGCAGGTGAACGGCGACCTGTATCGCATCTATTTTTCATCGCGCGACAAGAATAATCGCGGACACGGCGGCTTCCTCGAGATCGACATGCGGGACCCGACCAAGGTCTTGCGCGTCCATCCGGATCCGGTCCTCGAGCCAGGCGACCTCGGATGTTTCGACGACAGTGGCGCCTTGCCCAATTCGATCGTCAACGTCGGCGGCCGCAAGCTGCTGTACTACACCGGGATCAACCTGGGCGTAACGGTGAAGATCCGCAATTCCATTGGCCTGGCCGAATGGAACGAGGCCACCCACCGCTTCGAGAGGTTGTTCCGCGGCCCCGTCATCGACCGCACCCGCGATCTTCCTCACTTCGTCGCCACCCCCGAGGTGCAGTTCGAGGCCGGACGATTCAGGGCCTGGTTCACCTCCTGTGTGCGATGGGAGCAAGGCCCTTCGGAAGCGAAGCACTTCTATCATCTCGAGTATGCCGAGTCTTCCGACGGGATCGAGTGGGAGCGTGACGGCAAGGTTGCCATCGAGTTCCGCGACGAACACGAGTACGCCCTGGGTGTGCCGCGCGTGCTCAAGGATGCGGACATGTACCGGATGTGGTTCTGCTCCCGGGCCACGAAGGACTGCCCCACCTACCGGATCCGCTACGCGACCTCGTCCGATGGCGTGAAATGGACGCGACACGATGAGCAGGTGGGAATCGACGTATCGGAATCGGGTTGGGATTCGGAGATGATCTGTTACCCGTACGTCTTCGATCATGCTGGTCGACGCTACATGCTTTATAACGGCAACGGCTATGGCAAGACGGGTTTCGGAATTGCCGTCTGGGGAGATGAGTGATTCCAATGCAGCGCTGGCGGCCCGTGATCAGGCCAATTCTCCGCTACGCAGTCGTCGGCGTCGCCTGCAATGCCATCGGTTATGCGACCTACCTGGCATTGACGTGGGTGGGCATCCCATTCAAGCTGGCCATGAGCTTCCTGTACGTACTTGGCATCTGCATCAGCTTCCTGGGCAACCGTAACTGGGCGTTCGAGCATCGCGGCAACGTCGTGGGGACGGCATGGCGTTTCGGCCTGGCGCACGCAGCCGGCTATTTGCTCAACCTGGCCTTGCTGACGGTGTTCGTCGACAAGCTGGGATATCCTCATCAGTGGGTCCAGGCCGCCGCCATTTTCGTTGTAGGAGGTTTCTTGTTCGTTGTTTTCAAGCTATTCGTCTTTCGTCATGACCAACCGGATGGGAATCAGGTGTGAAGATCTGTTCTGAATGCGAGACGCAGTACGTCTCGGAGCAATGGATATGCGTCCGGTGTGGACATCAGGTGGCTCGAAAGAACGGTTTTGCCGCGTTTGCGCCAGAACTCGAGGACAAGCAGGAGGGCTTCAAGGCCGACTTCTACGAGACCTACGCGCATCTTGAAAGCGGCCATTTCTGGTTTCGGGCGCGTGCCAGGTTGATTACATGGGCGCTGACGAAATATGCGCCGCGCATGCGTTCATTTCTGGAAATCGGATGCGGTACTGGCTTCGTTCTGAGTCGGGTTTCCGTGGCGTTTCCGAAGGCCAGGTTGCTTGGCAGCGAGATGTTCTCGACCGGGCTGAAGTTTGCCTCCTCGCGTTTGCCTGGTGCGGAGTTCGTGCAAATGGATGCGCGCGATATCCCTTACGTCGACGAGTTCGAAGCGATTGGCGCGTTCGATGTCATCGAGCACATCGAGGCGGATGCTGTGGTGCTCCAGCAGATGCACCGTGCCCTGAAGCCCGGGGGAATCATGCTGTTGACCGTACCCCAGCATCAGTGGCTATGGAGCCAGGTGGATGAATATTCCTGCCACGTGCGGCGCTACGAAGCCGCCGATCTGCATCGCAAGGTGGAAGAGGCGGGGTTTTCCGTCGTGCGCAGCACATCGTTCGTCTCGTTACTGCTGCCAGCGATGATGATTTCACGCGGCGCCAAGAAGCAACAGCGGGGCGATACGAGCGAGACCGCCGAATTAGCGGTACCCAAGGCGCTCAATGTGCTGTTTGGTTTCGTGATGTGGCTGGAGTGTTTACTCATCAAGGTCGGAGTGAGTTTTCCGGTCGGTGCTTCCAGGCTGCTTGTCGCCCGGAAATAGAGTGGATGCCCCCACTTTCCATAACGAAGTGATGTTTAGTTCGACCCGACTAATTTTGCGTGCGAAGGCTCAAACGGTGGAAGACAAAAAGATCCAGTTCAATCGCCCCTACATGACGGGGAAAGAACTTTATTACATCGCTGAAGCCAAGTTCGGCAATGTTCTCGCCGGCGATGGCCCGTTCACCAAGCGGTGCCATGAGTGGTTGACCGAACATACCGGTGCGAGCAAAGCCTTGCTGACGCACTCGTGTACGGCAGCGCTGGAAATGTCTGCATTGTTGTTGGACATCCAGCCGGGCGATGAGGTCATCATGCCCTCGTTCACATTCGTTTCTACAGCCAATGCCTTTGTTTTGCGCGGCGGCGTTCCCGTGTTCGTCGATATCCGTCCGGATACCCTGAACCTGGATGAGACGCTGATCGAGGCCGCCATCACGCCACGCACCAAGGCAATCGTGCCGGTTCATTATGCGGGTGTGAGTTGCGAGATGGATACGATCATGGAGATTGCCAAGCATCACAACCTGAAGGTGGTCGAGGATGCAGCACAGGGTGTCATGGCCGCTTACAAGGGCCGGGCTCTGGGCAGTATCGGGGACTTTGGCGCCTTCAGCTTCCATGAGACCAAGAACGTCATTTCGGGCGAGGGCGGCGCATTGCTCGTCAATGATCCTTCGTATGTGTTGCGCGCAGAAATCATCCGCGAAAAAGGCACCGACCGTAGTCGTTTTTTCCGCGGCGAGGTCGACAAATACACTTGGCAGGAAGTCGGGTCGTCATTCCTTCCAGGAGACCTGACTGCCGCGTTTCTCTGGGCGCAGTTGGAAGAGGCCGAACACATCACGCAGTTGCGGCTTGCCATCTGGCAGCGGTATCACGAATTGCTCGCGCCGTTGGAAACCAGCGGGGTGCTACGCCGCCCTATCGTACCCGCCGACTGTCAGCACAACGCACACATGTACTACGTGCTGCTGCCCGCAGACGTGCCTCGACAACCGGTGCTCGATGGCCTTAAGCGAGAGGGAATCAATTCGGTCTTCCATTACGTGCCCCTGCACTCCTCGCCGGCCGGGCGGCGCTACGGCCGTGTCCATGGCTCCATGGATAACACGGTGGGCCTATCGGAGCGCTTGCTGCGACTGCCGCTGTGGGTAGGTTTATCGGTCCAGCAGCAAGAACGTGTGGTGCAAGTCTTGCGGGACATACTGTGTCGCTGACTCGACAAGCACGCTTGCCAGAGTTCAACGCGATCCCGAGTCCAAGTTTTATCGCTACAGCTTTAGAGTCGGAGCGTTCTTTGTAGCTCAAGAAGGCAAGCACTCCGCCAGTGTGCGTGCTCGTCGCGTGGGAAACCCGCCTCACGCATGTTGGTGCATCATTCCAAAATGGCATTTTACGTCGCTCCGCGACAGTTGACCCTCGCGGTTTCGACCAGGCAGCTGTTGGCTACCAATGGCACAGCGGTGGCAGTAGGTAATGTCTATAGCGGTGCAACCATGCCGGCAGGGTGTACCGCATCGACACTGGTCAGCGTGTGCGCCCCAGGCGAGCTTTATATCGTATCAATCGCTACAGCAGTGCCGCCTAATGTTAGAAGTGTTAATGGCTATGTGAGAGTCTCGCCGGGTAGTGTGGGTAGTCGCGGAACGAAGGCGAATCTTCAGTCATATCCGGAAAATTTTAGGTTTTTTATCGCAACTGTACAGACTATCTGGTGCGCCGCAACGGTAAGCGCCGAGACGCTTACCACTAGCATTGTTCTGACATCACACACTTTTTAGTGTGGTCAAATGCCATTTATACCGTTCTCCGATGCCACACAATTATATGTCGATTCGGTGTTCGGTAGCCCATAAGATCCGGATGAATATCCAAATCAATGAAAGGTCGCTGAAGACGACTTTCGTTGTATCACCTTTATGGCGCCGCAAGAGGCAGAGACCCGCTGGAAAAGCTGAAAATTTCCTCTTGGAAAATCCCGATCTTGCTGCAATTCTGAATAACTGTCGGCAGACATGCAAATACCCGAGCAGCAACTCATTAGTTTCCGAGCGCCGGCAAACAATTCAACGTTTTTGCGCTCTGGAGAACGGATATGACCCTATCAGCAAAAGAGTAGCCCGGTTATCCGGGCTTTATAGTTAGGCCAAAAAAACATAGGTAGTCTGCTCGCTGTGATGCGCTGGTGACCCTTTGGTTTAATCTATAGCCGCAGGCTCTCCCGTAACAAGTCCTACAAGAAATTTTTTGGCTAAATACTCAGATGCAATTGGAGTTAGATGACCATAATCCCAACTGGTAATACCCGTTTTAATATCGTCTCCGAGATACGTCATACAGCCTTCGCTATTGCAAAATACGTTAATGATGTCCGCGTATATCGCGCCTGAGTTGGCTAGGTTTTTCCTAAGTTCGGCATTGCGCTCAATGACAGCCATGTCTAGACCTTGGCGCGTAAATCTCGGTGTGCTAACCCAAAGTGTTTTCATTATGGTTTTAGGTAAATCCACGGTCCAGTGTGGTGTTGGGCCAGTAAATATAACTCGTTCAACCCCTGCGTCTTTCAAGATCATGAATATACGGCGCAGCTTGACTTCGTCGTGTTTCTCGTTCTGGCCAATGATGACAACATCAGGTCGGAGATTTTTTATCTGCTTTAAAGCGAACCAATTTGATTGGGCGCAATAATCTGTAGTAGAAGGCTGCGTAGCGTCTGGAGAAGCTGGGCAGCCTGAGGTTGCCACTTGTAGGATCTCCCATGTTTTTGGTAATTCTTTTCGCAGTCCTGAATATAATTGCTGAGCATGCGAGTCGCCCCAAATAAACAGGGTTTTGCTTTTCGGTAGATTTTTTGTATAACAATTACTGTCAATTTCGGGAACAGGCACATTCGTCGATCTACCATTCAGGTACTCGGATACGTTATAAAAGTTGCACTCGCCGCGAAAATTTTTGGTTAACTCTAGTTTTTCGAAGTATTTTCGAGCCGGAGGAGAATTTTCAAAATACTCAGCGAACTCCACTCGGTCTTTTAAACGAAACTCCAAGCCCTCGGTTTTATAGGTCACGTACCCTGCTATACAGCAAATAAGCATCAATGCGGTAAGTGTGAAGACCTTAACATTGTTGTGTTGAAATTGACGCAGTGGCCTTTCTATAAATACGTAGGTTAACCACGCCAAGGCTATTGCGATGAATACTGTAACAACTAATGTGATGGTTGAGGCTTCGCCGCCTTCCATAATATGGATGAACGATAGGAGCGGCCAGTGCCACAGATACAGGGGAAAGCTAATAAGCCCGATCCAAACTAGTAACCGACTGGATAACACCGCTTTGTTGAACCAGGCATAAGGCCCAGCAGCTATGATAAGAGCTGCACCGATGGAAGGCAGAAGCGCCCACCACCCTGGAAACTGGTTGCTTTTCGTGGTGAGGGAAAACGCGATGACGAGGCATACGAGGCCGGATGCAGATTGAGTATTCCGAATGACCGGCCCGTCGATGCTCCGCCATCTGTAGAATATTTGGTTCTTATACATTGACACATATGCCAAAAGTGATCCTATAAGAAGCTCCCAAAATCTTGTTTGCGGTGAATAGAATGTCGCAACCGGATCTGTCACGACGCCCATCACATTCAAAGCAAATGACGCGCCACCAACAGTGATTATTAATGCTAGGGCGTTAATTCTTAATTTATAGGCAGCCCAAAGCATCAGTGGCCACAGTAGATAAAATTGCTCTTCAATGCCGAGTGACCACAAATGCAGTAGCGGTTTCGTGTCGGCGCTATTATCAAAGTAACCAGCCTCGGCGCGTAGAACGTAATTTGATATGAACGCAGAGCCGCCGGCTATGTGTTTCCCTAGTTGCATGTATTCGTCAGCAAGGAGAATGAACCATCCGAGTGCCCAAGTTCCGGCAAGCACTAACAGTAGCGCAGGGAAGATCCGGCTGACTCGTCGACTGTAGAACTCATAAAAGCTGAAGCTGTTTCTTTCGAGGCTTCCGAAAATTATGCTTGAGATCAGGAATCCGGAGATTACGAAAAATACATCGACGCCAACAAAACCACCTTGTATCAGTGACGGAAATGCGTGGAACGCCACGACAGACAGGACTGCTATAGCACGCAGTCCATCAATGTCGGGACGGTACTTCGGGTGGCTGAGTCGTTTGTCAGTAGCGAGCAGCGGTGCATCAGATAGAACAGTCATTGTTGGGAAGTAATCCGTTTAAGTAACACGCCATGTTTGAGCGCCGAACATCGTACCAGCACAACAAACCTTTGCCGCCATGGAGTAGAAGTTTTTTTGCCCGGAGGAAATTTATGTCCGTTAACGATATAGATCGCGACGTGCCTTCCAGAATCATTTGGGAGAAGCGCGCGGCGAAGGCCTCCTTGGCCAGACTGCAGTCGCCTGGACAATCAGCAATCGCGTGGATGACGGTAATCCAACTCATGGTGGGCGAAGGCTATGCAGGAGTCTGTCAGAAGCCGTATCAGTTCACCTGCTGGCACAAGAAAGACCCGAACTACCAGTTTCTGATCGAATTGAAACAGATCTTGTTCCGTGAGCTGGCACATTGTCGAGTCGTGGCTAACCAAGTCACCGATGGCAAGGTTCCAGATCCGACTGGAGGCACCACGCATTATTGCGCGATCACGAGGAACACGCCGCCGACCTGGGCTGCGAAGGCGGAGCAAGCGCCGAGGCTGGGCGGTCACGTTTTCTTCAGGGATGTGTCCTGAGCCCGACGATGTCGAGGGGAGCCGGAGCGCTTTCACGGGTATTACTCGGCGCAATCAGTGCTTGGCAGGTTCAGGACTGGTAATACGCGGCTCTCAATTGGCCGAGCAATCGCGATTACACACCGAGACCCTCAATCAACTGGCCATGGTCGGCGCAGTGGCGTAAAGACCGAGCAGGATAAGCATCTGGTACTCGAGCAGCGTCTGATGGCCAGAGACCAAATCACCACGAGACTTTGACCAATGCTAAAAAAGGCCAGGATCGTCTGCGGGGTCGCCTTGCCACTTCCGATCTGCGGCGTCATCCCTCCTCGACCTGAGCTCAGCCGGTGATTGTTCAATGCCTGCCACCGCCGGCGCCGGCCGCTTGGTTCATGGTACCGTACGAGCCGAACGAATTATCACCATCCCGATCAGGGTGACCGGGCGGTGATTGCGCTGCGGCCCTGCCAAGCGCATTTGCGCGAGGTCGTACAATAATCGCTATCAGGGCTATCAAAAGTCGTTGCGATGATGACGTTGGGCGTTGTGGAAGTGTTTTGCTGCGGATGGGAGGAATACAAACCGCTAGAGATAGCTTCGCCGGAAGGCGGCGTGCCTCTAAATGGAAATTGGCAACAAAAATGTCGCATAATTGACTCAGTTCGGCTTGAAATGCATTTGTGCCGACGGCGAAGCGACTATTTGAAAATCGAAAACGTTGCTGAATGATTTTGTCTCAATTGGTGGTGTTAAATATTTATGCGTTTTTGTTTATCCGTTGTGTGTTTGCTCCTATTGTCAGGAGTGGTACAAGCAGGGGGGGCTCTAATTATAGATTCGCCGAAAAATTATACTTCCTCAGTCAATGCTATTGTTATACCAAAGGAGGGTTTAACGATTAGTGCGCCGGTACGTGTTTCGGGAAAGCTTAAAATAACGGGGCAAGGGCGGCTTCATATTAAAGGCTTTGGTAGGTTCATTGTTGAAAAAAATGCGACCTTGGATATGCGTGGTGTTTCCGTTCTTGTTTCTGAATTGGAAGTGCAAAATGATATAGATGGTGGAAATATTATTCGGCTAAACGGAGGTGCACTGACTCTCAAAAACAATCGCGTGAAAATAGACGTTGCCTTTGATCCCAGCTTCACAGTATCTGAAATTCCTTGGGGCCAGCGCCCACGTTTTTGGTTTGTTGGTTTAAGTGATATTGCCAAGAAAAAGCGAAGGTCCGTGCTTTTCAATATAGTTGATAATGAATTCGAAAGCAGTCAATTATATGCTGCAGGGGCAATAAAGCTTTCTACTCGAAAGAAAGATGAGTTGTTAAGAGTTTCGGAGTTGGACAATGTTTTTGTGCGTGGGGGAATATTACGAAATAGGTTTGTTGGATTTCATGGCGGCATTTTTATAAATGGCGGTAACAAAGTTCTGATATCAGATAATGTATTGATGAAAAATAGCTATCTCGCTATCATTGCTGGTGGGAAAAATATACAGATCACCAATAATAGAATATTGTATCCCGGAAATGGTACTACTGGTGATGGAATCACGGTGTACGATGTAATGATTGATGGCAGGATTTCGGGTAATCTAATATATGCTGGTAGTTGCTACGGTATATGGGTTCTAGCTAATCATGTAAATGGTCTGGATATTCAGCGAAAT
The DNA here is from genome assembly GCF_004321495.1 of Pseudomonas sp. Sample_10. Lineage (NCBI taxonomy): Bacteria > Pseudomonadati > Pseudomonadota > Gammaproteobacteria > Pseudomonadales > Pseudomonadaceae > Pseudomonas > Pseudomonas sp. Sample_10. Next base: position 113,873 of record NZ_RCOE01000220.1, on the reverse strand, counting down.
ACAATATTGAATGGTATTACTTCCGGAATATATATGTCAGCCAAGGATGTGGGTGGTTATATTGGAAATGTTCTCGTGAAGTATAATGTGATAACTGGAAATGCTGGGTTTGCGGTAGCGGTTGAGAATGGACAAGATGTAGCGATTTCAAATAATCACTTTGAAGGTAATGCAGCTGGCTTTTCGGCTCAGCTTTATGTATCGAAGTTAGCAAAAAATATTACGGTTAAAGGCAATACCGCCGCTAAAAAAATTACTCCGGAATGGGCGAAGGATATGGCGTTGTACAGGCATCAAACTTATGAGGATAACGAAGTATTCACTCCAGCTATAAATGCACAGAGCGCGCCATCGCCGTAAATTTCAACAAGGCTCCAAAGCATGTATTAATTTTGTCTCCGTATAGTGGACGTTGCCAATGGGGCGATCAGTCTTGAACCCCTCGAAAGCCGCAGTTTGTTCGCCCTACAGGACACCATTTATCCGCGCGATACTTAGGTGTGGTGAGGGCCAACAATCGCGTGGTCGATACCTGCGTGGAATATCGGTGCCATGCCAACTGCTTACCGCCTCGAAGCAGTTCAGAGTAGGCCATCGATGGATTTTCGAAAGTCCACGGGCTTGGGATAGAGGTACACTTTTTCGACTTTAGCGTCGGGTCGCATCATGACGTGCTGGCTCCAGAGACACATCAGAGCACCGCATCGGGAATGAACTGCGGGGTGGGTTCACGGATCGGTTACTGTTGTTCCGCTTGATTCAGGGTTTGTTTCACATCCTGTAACGGACACATTTTTGACAGGCTCCAGCCATCGCCTAAGTTTAGGAGGCAGCTTCGGAAAAGCTGCTTTCCCAATCGATGTCATGGAGCTTCATTTATGCGTACCGGCTATTTCTCTTCTCTGGTTTTTGCCCTTCTCACCAGCGCCTCTGTCGCCACTATTGCTGCGCCGGCTGTGGAGTCGCAAGCGAGTAGCGCACCGTTGATGCAAGAGGTTTCCTCTTCGACGCAGTCGGCCAAGATCGACCTCAATGCTGCCGATGCCCCGACTTTGCAGCGTGAGCTGGCGGGTGTGGGAGAAGCCAAGGCCAAGGCAATTGTTGCGTATCGTGAAACAAATGGGCCTTTCGCGTCCATTGATGAGTTGCTCGAGGTGAAGGGGATCGGCAAAGCCATTCTGGATAAAAATCGCGAGAAGCTTGAGGTGAACTAAGCTTGTAAGTCAGCGCCAGGGGCCGGTCATTGATCGGCCCCTTTTCTTTCTGGCGCATGCTGCGAGGTTTTGCCTTTTGTCGGCGTCGTTTAAATTATGGCTATCATATGCCATTTAAATTATGCCTATAATTAATGCGATTTCTGTCGAAGCGTCCTGAGCCTCAGGCGCTTGGCTTTCCCTTCAAGCATTTCCCTGGAGCATAGTCATGACCTCTACTCATTCCCAAGGCACGGCCCTCGTCACTGGCGCTTCTTCCGGCATCGGCGCGGTCTACGCGCAGCGTCTGGCGGCGCGTGGTTTTGATTTGTTGTTGGTCGCTCGTGATCAGCAACGGCTGGACGAAGCGGCGAACGCGTTGCGTGCTGAATTTGGCGTGCAGGTGGAAGTGCTGAAAGCGGATCTGACGCAAAAGGACGACGTGCTCAAGCTTGAGCAGCGTCTGCGCAGCGACTCCAGCATCAGCTTGTTGCTGAACAATGCCGGCGTGGCGGCGGATGGGTTGTTGGCCAATGCCGACACCGATCAGTTGGAGCGAATGATTCAACTGAACGTTACAGCAGTCACTCGCTTGGCATCGGCGGCGGCGGCGAGTTTTGCCAAGGCCGGTCGCGGGACCATTATCAACATTGCATCGGTGGTGGCGCTGTTCCCAGAGCGTTTCAATGCGACCTACAGTGCCAGCAAGGCTTATGTGCTGAGCCTTACTCAATCCTTGAACGCCGAGCTTGATGGCACCGGGGTCAAGGTCCAGGCCGTGCTGCCGGGTGTGACGCGTACCGAAATCTGGGAACGCTCCGGTATCGATGCGACCCAGATTCCGGCAGAGATGGTCATGGAAGCGGGTGAAATGGTCGACGCGTCGTTGTCGGGCCTGGACCAGGGCGAGCTGGTCACTATTCCTTCGTTGCCGGATGCCGCTGAGTGGAATGCCTTTGTCGCGGCACGACTGGTCATGGCTCCGAACCTTTCCAAAAGCCAGGCTGCTGCACGTTACAAGTGAAGCGCCATCAATCGGCATGAGGTATTTGCGGTATGAGTAATCGTCGAGTGGTTGTTACCGGGATGGGGCTGGTTTCTCCGTTGGGTAGCGGGGTTGAAGCGGTATGGGCTCGCCTGTTGGCCGGGCGTTCCGGGTTGCGCAACTTGCCGGAAGAGGTGGTTGCGGATCTGCCGGCGAAGGTCGGCGGTTCGGTGCCCACTGTGGCGGACGATGCTGAAGCGGGGTTCGACCCGGACCGGGCGACGCCACCCAAAGAACAGAAGAAGATGGACCGCTTTATCCTGTTTGCCATGGAAGCGGCGCGTCAGGCGTTGGAGCAGGCCGGTTGGCAGGCGCAGTCTGCTGGTGACCAGGAGCGTACCGCGACCATTATCGGTTCAGGCGTGGGTGGTTTCGGCGCGATTGCCGATGCGGTGCGTACCACCGACAGTCGTGGCCCGCGGCGTTTGTCGCCGTTCACCATTCCGTCGTTTCTGGTTAATTTGGCGGCGGGGCATGTGTCGATTCAACACGGCTTCAAAGGTCCGCTGGGTGCACCGGTGACGGCGTGTGCGGCCGGGGTTCAGGCGATTGGTGATGCGGCGCGATTGATTCGTACCGGTGAGGCGGATATCGCCGTGTGTGGCGGCGCCGAGGCCGCGATCGACCGGGTCAGTCTTGCGGGGTTTGCAGCGGCTCGCGCTCTGTCCAGTGGCTACAACGACACCCCGGAGCGTGCCTCGCGGCCGTTCGACAGTGGGCGCGATGGCTTTGTCATGGGCGAAGGTTCGGGTTTGCTGGTGATCGAGTCGCTGGAACACGCCTTGGCCCGTGGCGCCAAGCCACTGGCTGAGTTGGTCGGGTACGGAACCAGTGCCGATGCCTACCACCTGACTGCAGGCCCGGAAGATGGCAGCGGAGCGCGTCGTGCGATGTCGTTGGCATTGGCTCAGGCCGGTATTTCGCCGGAGCAGGTTCAGCACCTGAATGCCCACGCGACCTCAACGCCTGTTGGCGACCTCGGAGAGTTGGCGGCGATCAAGTCGTTGTTTGGCGCGGATAACAAGATCGCGGTGACATCAACCAAATCGGCAACCGGGCATTTGCTCGGTGCGGCGGGGGGGATTGAAGCGATCTTCACATTGCTGGCGATCAGGGATCAGGTTGTACCGGCGACGCTGAATTTCGATAACCCGGACCCTGCTACCCAGGGCGTGGACATTGTTCACGGTCAAGCCCGGCCGATGACCATCGAGTACGCATTGTCTAATGGCTTTGGCTTTGGTGGCGTGAATGCCAGCGTGTTGTTCAAACGCTGGAACGGTTAGGTCTCGGACTGGTTCAAGTGGGTCCGCGTGACGTCGAGAATCTGCTGGGCCAGCTCGGGATTCTCGACACTGCGCGAAAGCAGCAGGGCACCAACCAGCGTCGACATGATGACGATGCTGCGCTCTACCGTGTTTTCACCCGCAAGCGCGTTCTGTATCTGCTCAAGTCGCGCATTGAGCACCACGTCGGAAGTGGGGCTCGGCTGCCCGCGCAGGCCGAGTTCCGACGACATGGTCAGCAGCGGGCAGCCTTCATGGGGTGACGTCTGATGCCATTCGGACAAATAGGTATTGATGAATACCTCCAGCGGGCGATCCTCGGCAAATATCTGGGCACATAACCCATCCACTTGCTTGCCCGCCTCTTGCAGCGCCTTTTCCACCAGTTCGTCCTTGGACTTGAAGTGCGAATAAAAGCCTCCGTGAGTCAGGCCCAGCGCCTTCATTAGCGGTTGCAGGCCAGTGGCGCCGATACCGTCGCGGCGAAAGCGTTCCGAAGCTTCTTTGATGATGCGTTGGTGGGTCTGGGCTTTATGGTCATGCGAGTAACGCATCTGATATCTCCACATCAAGGTCGCCATATTAACCAATGAAAATTACATGGTGACTGTACTTCTACTTCTAAAAAGCATGCAGATGCGTTGATCTTGGTTCGAACGCGTTGAAGAACTGGCACGAATAGTGATTACGCTGACTGCAGCGTAACGTCACTGATCGAGGGAGATTGGCATGTACAAAGACTATCCGGCGGCCTATCAAGTCAGCAAAGGCTCGGCTTTGCAGGTGGACAAGGCGTTTTATGAACGGGTGCGCGATGCGAAGGATGCACGCACGCTGATCGAGTCCTTCGAAGTGCCGATTCGCACCGGCCGCGCCTGGAACGTTCCGGCCGGACACGTGTTCAGGGTTACGACGCCTGTTGGTCCGCAAGTCGGCGATTTCAACGTCTGGAACGCTCACGATCCCCGTGAACGTTTGTGGGCGTCACGTACCCGACAGCTGCAAGGCGCCCATGTCAGCACCCACGACCGGTTGTGGTCGAACCTGCCGTTTCTGCGGCCGCTGGTGACCATCACCGATGACAGCCTGGCCGGCTATGGAATCGATGAACACGGCGGTCGCCTGCATGATTTGCTCGGCACGCGCTGTGATCCCTATGTGAACAAAATGCTCACCGGTGAAGACTTCCATCATCACTGTCACTCCAACCTGACCCGGGCGGTATTGCCCCACGGCCTGACCGAATTCGATGTGCATGACGTGCTGAATATTTTCCAGTGCACGGGCCTGAACCACGACGACATGTATTTCATGAAAGCCTGTCCGGCGCAGAAGGGGGATTATCTGGAGTTCTTTGCCGAAATCGATCTGCTGTGCGCACTCTCGACTTGCCCGGGCGGAGATTTGTCATTGGCGATGTGGGGACCGGACGCGCAGGATCCATTGAGCGTCTGCCGACCGCTGGGTGTGGAAATTTACCGCCTGGAGGATTCGTTGCTGGAGGGCTGGAGCCAGCCCGAGCGTGCCGCCTACAAAGGTCTGCACGGGTTGCACATCGCCAAGGCCGATTGGGAAAAATAGATACGCTTTCGTGGCGAGGGAGCTTGCTCCCGCTCGACCGCGCAGCGGGCGCAAAAAAATGTGCGAGGGACCTCAAGGGCCGCTGCGCGACCCAGCGGGAGCAAGCTCCCTCGCCACAGTTGTTTGTTAGCGGTCCTGCGCATCCTTGGCGTCCGCTTCCGCGTTGCGTTCAGCCACGCGTTTACGTTGTTCATCGGTCAGCTCGACCTTGTTGGCGGTGTCACGCAACATCATCAAACCGCCAACGATCGAGCCGATGGCAACCACCAGAATCAACCAGGCATACCAGGGCATAGGAATCTCCTTGAAAGCAGGCTGGTTGGCGAGGTTTCGCCAACCGGGCGTGCATAACACTTTGAGCGATACATTTTCGCAGTGGTTCCATTCTATGCCTGATGTGGCGTAGGCATCGCACATCCTTGTCGGAGCAGCGTGCGGCGGCTCCTGAGATTATCCGTCGTCAGCATGAAGTAAGCCGATTGCGATGCTGGTCGGCGGGTTCGTGGTTCCTGCTCAGTTTTGTTCGGCGAGACACTCGCGCAGCGCGGTTTGCCAGTCGGGTTGGCTGACACCCCAGTCCCGTTGCAGGCGATTGCAATCCAGGCATGAGTTGATTGGGCGGGTGGCAGGGGTTGGATAGTCGCTGGAGGGGATAGGCAGTAGATTCGCGCAGGTCTTTCCTTGCTGTCGTAACGCTTCACCGATGGCCTCGGCGAAGCCAAACCAGGATGTTTTACCCTGAGCAGTCAGGTGATAGGTACCCCAGGGAGTGGGTTCGCCCGATTGCCAGCGTTCGATCAATGCCAGCGTACTATTGGCGACTGTCCCCGCCCAGGTAGGCGCACCGATCTGATCCGCGACAACTGCCAATTCTGCTTTCTCTTGCAGCAGTCGTTGCATCGTCAGCAAAAAGTTGCGGCCATGGGTCGAGTAGACCCAACTGCTGCGCAGAATCAGGTGTTTGCATTGCACCTCGGTGATGGCCCGTTCGCCCGCCAGTTTGCTTTTGCCGTAGACCCCGAGCGGGTTGGGCGTGTCGTTTTCGTCATAGGGGCCGACTTTCGTACCGTCGAATACGTAATCGGTGGAGTAGTGAATCAGCGGGATACCGAGCGCCAGCGCTTGTTCGGCAAAGATACCGGGGGCGACCGCGTTGATGGCATAGGCTGTTTCCGGCTCGTTTTCAGCCAGATCCACCCAGGTATACGCCGCCGCATTGATGATCAGATCGGGACGAATATCTTGCACCGTTTGGCGAATTTGATCGGGTTTGGTCAGATCGAGCTGATCGCGGCCTGGCACGATCAACTCGCCGAAAACCCCCAGTCGACGCTGTAACTCAAGCGAGATCTGACCCTGTTGGCCGCTGATTAGAACTTTCATGGAAAAAGCTCAGCGGATTCGCAGAACGGGTTCAATTAGATTCATTATTTTTCCCCGGCCAATTTGGCGAGGTACTGACCATAACCAGTCTTGCCGAAATAGCGGGAGCGCTCCAGCAGGTGTTCGCGGTTGATCCAGTTATTTTGATAAGCGATCTCTTCAAGGCAGGCAATCTTCAAGCCTTGGCGGTGTTCAATGGTCTGCACGTACTGAGAGGCTTCGAGCAAGCTGTCATGCGTGCCGGTGTCGAGCCATGCGAAACCACGCCCAAAGCGTTCTACCTGTAAATCACCACGTTCGAGATAGGCATTGTTGATGTCGGTAATTTCCAACTCGCCGCGAGGCGAAGGTTTGACTGCCTTGGCGATCTCGATCACGTCGTTGTCGTAAAAATACAGCCCGGTCACCGCATAGTTGGATTTCGGATTCTGGGGCTTTTCTTCTATCGACAAGGCACGGCCTTCGCCGTCGAAATCAATTACGCCGAAGCGCTCGGGGTCTTTGACCCAGTAACCGAAAACTGTAGCGCCTGAAGAACGTTTGGCTGCGGTTTGTAGTTTTCCGCCGAAATACGAACCATGAAAAATGTTATCGCCAAGGATCAGGCACACCGGATCATCGCCGATAAACTCTTCGCCAATTATAAACGCTTGGGCCAGGCCATCCGGTGATGGCTGCTCGGCGTAGCTGAAGTTCACCCCAAACTGACTACCATCACCCAGCAAGTTGCGGTATTGAGGTAAATCGTGGGGGGTGGAAATCAGCAGAATGTCCTTGATACCGGCCAGCATCAGCACCGAGATCGGATAGTAGATCATCGGCTTGTCGTAGACTGGCAACAGTTGTTTGGATATTCCAAGTGTGATCGGATGAAGGCGCGTTCCAGAGCCTCCTGCTAAAACGATACCCTTCGTCATGCGAGCAATTCCTTTGTATTGATGGCACCCAGGCGTTCACCTTGATAACTGCCATCTTGAACACGACGGCACCATTCCAGGTTATCCAGATACCACTGAACGGTTTTGCGCAGGCCGGTTTCGAAAGTTTCCTCCGGTACCCAGCCTAATTCTTTTTCAATTTTGCTTGCATCGATTGCGTAGCGCAGGTCGTGCCCGGGACGGTCCTGCACGAAAGCAATCAGGTCTGCATAGTGCTTGATACCCTCAGGCTTTTGCGGTGCCAGTTCTTCAAGCAAGCCGCAGATTGCACGCACTACATCGATATTTTTTTGCTCATTGTGGCCGCCGATGTTGTAGGTCTCGCCGACCTTGCCTTCGATAACCACCTTTATCAGAGCACGGGCGTGATCTTCGACGAACAACCAATCGCGTACTTGGAGACCATTGCCATACACCGGCAATGGCTTGCCCGCCAAGGCATTGAGTATCACCAGCGGAATCAATTTCTCGGGGAAATGAAAGGGGCCGTAGTTATTCGAACAATTGGTCAGTATGACCGGCAGGCCATAGGTGCGATGCCAAGCGCGGACCAGATGGTCGGAAGCAGCTTTGCTGGCGGAGTACGGCGAGCTTGGCGCGTAGGGTGTCGTTTCCGTAAACAGGTCATCAACCCCATGTAAATCGCCATAGACCTCGTCGGTGGAAATGTGATGGAGCCGGAAGGCGCTCTTTTCTGGCTCGGCAAGGGTATGCCAGTAGGCTCTGGCCGCTTCCAGAAGACTGTAGGTGCCGACGACATTGGTCTGGATGAAATCAGCGGGGCCGTCAATGGATCGATCGACATGGGATTCGGCAGCCAGATGCATGATTGCATGCGGCTGGAAACGTTCTAACACGGCACTGACGGCAGCCTGATCAATGACATCAGCCTGGACGAATTCATAGCGAGTGTCGTTGGCAATGCTGGTCAAGGATTCGAGATTTCCAGCGTATGTCAGCTTGTCCAGGTTGATGACTTCATGACTGGAGTGGCAAATCAACTCGCGAATCAGAGCAGAACCGATGAAACCGGCACCGCCGGTGATGAGGATACGCATGTAGACAAGCCTTTTCAGTGAGCCTATGACACAGAGATGCATAGCTTGTCGGCATGAGTGGGGGAGTGCAATAGAAGCAGTGATCTGTTTTTGCCATGTCAGCCATTATTCCGCCTTCGCGGACAAGTCCAGATAGCTGTAACCCCAGCATAAACCCACTCTTTACACATTCTTTATCCCCCGCCTTAACCCTCGATCTCGCGCCTTTACACCCTCCCTCTCGACAATGACTCCACACGCGGCAATGCGCCGTAACACGGAGAACTTCCATGAGCGTTCTGGACGGAGTGTCACTGCTGTTGGCAGTGGGGCTGTTCATTTATCTGTTGGTTGCGCTGTTGCGCGCGGACCGGAACTAGGAGCGGCTATGCACAGTTATGACTATTGGCTGATCCTTGCGTTTTTCGCGGTGGTATTGGTTCCGGCGCCGTTTCTGGGGCGCTTCTATTACAAGGTGATGGAAGGCCAGCGCACGTGGCTGACGCCGGTGCTCGGGCCGGTTGAGCGCGGGTGCTATCGCGTGGCGGGTGTCGATCCGCATTCCGAGCAGAGCTGGCAGAAGTACGCCCTGGCCTTGCTGGCTTTCAACCTTGCGGGTTTCCTGCTGCTGTTCGCGATTTTGCTGTTTCAGGATTATTTGCCACTCAACCCGCAGAACCTGCCGGGCCAGGAGTGGACACTGGCGTTCAACACCGCCGTCAGCTTCATGACCAACACCAACTGGCAGGCCTACAGCGGTGAAGCATCGCTGAGCTACCTGAGCCAGATGGTCGGCCTCACCGTGCAGAACTTCGTGAGTGCCGCCACCGGTCTGGCGGTGCTGGTTGCGCTGTGCCGCGGCATCGGTCGCAAGTCCACTGCATCGCTGGGTAATTTCTGGGTCGACATGACCCGTGCCACGCTCTACGGCTTGCTGCCGCTGTGCCTGCTGCTGGCGTTGTACCTCGTATGGCAAGGCGTGCCGCAAACCTTCGCGCAATACGTGAACGCGGTGACGATGCAGGGTGTTGATCAAGTGATCCCGCTCGGACCAGCTGCCAGCCAGATCGCGATCAAACAGTTGGGCACCAACGGGGGTGGCTTCTTCGGCGTCAACTCGGCGCATCCGTTCGAGAACCCGACGGCGTGGAGCAACCTGTTCGAGATGGCTTCGATCATTCTGATCCCGGTCGCACTTGTGTTCACGTTCGGCCATTACGTGAAGGACTTGCGTCAGAGCCGCGCGATCATCGCCTGCATGCTGGCGCTGTTCCTGATTGGCGGCGCGACTTCAATGTGGGCGGAATACCAACCGAACCCGACCTTGAACAACGTCGCCGTCGAACAGACCGCGCCGCTGGAAGGCAAGGAAGCGCGCTTCGGCACCACCGCCACGGTGCTGTGGTCGGTGACCACCACCGCGGCATCGAACGGTTCGGTCAACGGCATGCACGACAGCCTCAACCCGCTGAGCGGGATGGTGGCGCTGGTCAACATGATGGTCGGCGAAGTGATCTTCGGCGGCGTTGGTGCCGGGCTCTACGGCATGTTGCTCAACGTGCTGATCGCGGTGTTCCTCGCCGGCCTGATGATTGGTCGCACTCCGGAATACCTCGGCAAGAAACTGCAAGCCAGGGAAGTGCAGCTGTTGGTGGTGACCTTGATGGTCATGCCGATCGGCGTGCTGGTGCTCGGCGCGATTGCCGCCAGCCTGCCCGGCCCGGTGGCCTCGGTGAGCAACCCCGGCGCCCACGGTTTCAGTCAGTTGCTCTACGCCTACACCTCGGCCAGTGCCAACAACGGTTCGGCGTTCGGTGGCTTCGGTGCCAACACCCCGTTCCACAACCTGATGCTGGGCCTGGGCATGTTGATCGGTCGCTTCGGCTACATCCTTCCGGTGCTGGCATTGGCCGGCAGCCTGGCGCTGAAGAAAACCGCACCCATCGGCCAGAACAGTTTCCCGACCCATGGCCCGCTGTTCGTGACCCTGTTGACCGTGACCATTTTGCTGGTGGGTGGTTTGACCTTCCTGCCGACCCTGGCACTGGGGCCTATTGCTGAACACCTGAGTATGGGCTTCTAAGGAATCCATCATGAATATGCATGTTCCAGCTTCAAAACCTGCATCACCGACCCAGTCGGCCGAAGCACCGAAAACCGCGATCTCGGCCCTCTGGCGCCCGGCGCTGGTGCAAGCCTTCGTCAAGCTCGACCCACGGCAATTGCAACGTGCGCCAGTGATGTTGGTGGTCGAACTGACCGCGATCCTCACCACCGTGTTGTGCTTCATTCCAGACGCGGCGGTGCCGACCTTCGTCGCTGCGCAAATTGCCGTGTGGCTGTGGTTCACCGTGTTGTTCGCCAACTTTGCCGAGGCCCTGGCCGAAGGTCGCGGCAAGGCTCGCGCCGACAGCCTCAAGGCCGGCAGCGAAGGCTTGAGCGCCCGGCGTAAAACCAGTAATGGCAGCTTCCAGGTGGTGCCCGCCGCCAGCCTGCGCCAAGGCGATGTGGTGCGCGTCGAAGCGGGGGAGATGATTCCCGGTGACGGCGAGGTGATCGAAGGCATCGCGGCAGTGAACGAAGCGGCGATCACCGGTGAGTCGGCGCCGGTGATTCGCGAGTCCGGTGGCGACCGCTCGGCCGTCACCGGCAACACGCGGCTGGTGTCTGACTGGCTGCTGGTAAAAATCACCGCCAACCCCGGTGAGTCGACGCTGGATCGGATGATCGCCCTGGTTGAAGGCGCCAAGCGCCAGAAAACCCCGAACGAAGTGGCGCTGGACATCCTGCTGATCGGCCTGACCCTGATCTTCCTGTTGGTGGTGGTCACCCTGCAACCGTTCGCCCACTTTGCCAACGGCAGCCTGCCGCTGGTGTTCCTGGTGGCGCTGTTGGTCACGCTGATTCCGACCACCATCGGCGGTCTGCTGTCGGCCATCGGCATTGCCGGTATGGACCGCCTGGTGCGCCTGAACGTGATCGCCAAATCCGGGCGCGCCGTGGAAGCGGCGGGGGACGTGCACGTGCTGTTGCTGGACAAGACCGGCACCATCACCTTCGGTAACCGTCGTTGCACGGCAGTGGTCGCGGCCCCAGGCGTGAGCAGCCAGGAGCTGGCCGAAGGAGCGTTGTTCGCATCCCTGGCCGATGACACGGCCGAGGGCAAATCCATCGTCGAGTTCCTGCGCGGCTCCCAGCCACAAGCGGAGCCTGCTGCCGAGTTGCTGACCGCGGTGCCGTTCAGCGCCGAGACGCGGTTGTCCGGTGTCGACTATCACGGCCGCGTTTACCGCAAAGGCGCGGTGGATTCGCTGCTGACCTTCATCGGTATGAAACGCGCGGACCTGGCACCGGCCCTGTCGCGGGAAATCGACAAGATCGCCCAGAGCGGTGGCACGCCGTTGCTGGTCTGCGTCGACGGCAAATTGCTCGGTGCGATCCACCTCAAGGACGTGGTCAAACCCGGCATTCGTGAGCGTTTCGCCGAGTTGCGCAAACTGGGGATCCGCACGGTCATGGTCACCGGCGACAACCCGCTGACCGCTGCCGCCATCGCTGCTGAAGCGGGTGTGGATGACGTGCTGGCCGAAGCCACCCCGGAGAAAAAACTGGCGCGTATTCGTCATGAGCAAAACGACGGTCGCCTGGTCGCCATGTGCGGCGACGGTGCCAACGACGCACCGGCCCTGGCCCAGGCGGATGTCGGCATGGCGATGAACGACGGCACGCAAGCGGCGCGCGAAGCGGCCAACATGGTCGATCTCGACAGCGACCCGACCAAGCTGCTGGACGTGGTGCAGATCGGCAAGGAATTGCTGGTGACCCGCGGCGCGCTGACCACGTTCTCCATCGCCAACGACGTGGCCAAGTACTTCGCGATTTTGCCGGCGCTGTTTGCGGCGATCTACCCGCAATTGGGCGTGCTGAACGTCATGCACTTGAGCAGTCCGCAGAGCGCGATTCTCTCGGCCATCGTGTTCAACGCGTTGATCATCGTGGTGCTGATTCCATTGGCGTTGCGCGGTGTGCGCGTGCAGGCAGCCAGTGCGGCGGCGTTGCTGCGGCGCAATCTGCTGATCTACGGGCTGGGCGGGATTCTGGTGCCGTTCGTGGGCATCAAACTCATCGACATGCTGTTGACGGCGTTGCATCTGGTTTAGCGGGTAGCGGGTGGCTGGAAAGGGGCTTTTGTGGCGAGGGAGCTTGCTCCCGCTGGCTGCGAAGCAGCCCCGACCCAGTCACCGCATTTGATCATGCACATCACACTTACCCGATTTACGACTGCTTTGCAGCCGAGCGGGAGCAAGCTCCCTCGCCACAGGTGAAGTGTTGTTTTTAGAGAATTCGAGGATTTTGACATGTCCACAATGATACGCCCGGCCCTGAGCCTGCTGGTCTTGATGACCCTGATCACCGGCGTCGCCTATCCCTTGGTGGTTACCGGTGTCGCCCAGGTGGCGTTCCCGGATCAGGCCAATGGCAGCCTGTTGCGCGATGCCGACGGCAAGGTCCGTGGCTCGTCGCTGATCGCCCAGGATTTTATCGGCGACGCCTGGTTCCACCCACGGCCATCGGCCGCTGCCTTTGCCACGGTGTCGAGCGGTGCGAGCAACCTGGCGCCGAGCAACCCGGCCCTGGCCACTCGCGTGATCGACGATGCCAACAAGCTGCTGGTGCCCGGCCAGGGGCCGGTGCCGTTGGCCATGCTCACCACGTCCGGCAGCGGGCTCGATCCACACTTGCCACCGGCCGCGATTGCCTATCAACTGGCGCGTGTCGCGGCGGCGCGCAACCTGCCGGTCGCGACCCTGCAAAACCTGCTGGACGCGCACATCGAGCAACCGCTGATAGGCCCGCCGGTGGTGAATGTGCTTGAGTTGAATCGGGCGCTGGAAAGCCTGTAGAAGATGATCATTCCCACGCTCTGCGTGGGAATGCATCAATGGACGCTCTGCGTCCGCTTTTGGGGACGCAGAGCGTCCCGGGCTGCATCCCCACGCAGAGCGTGGGAACGATCATTAGAGAGATCCATACATGAGCAACTCCGGCCGCGCCGACGCGCTGTTAGCAGACCTGCCCCGCGATGGCCGTGGCCGGCTCAAGGTATTCCTCGGCGCCGCGCCCGGTGTCGGCAAAACCTACGCCATGCTGCAAGCGGCCCACACCCAACTGCGCCAGGGTGTGAAAGTGATTGCCGGCGTGGTCGAAACCCACGGCCGGGCCGAAACCGAAGCGCTGTTGGGCGGCTTGCCGCAGCAGCCTTTGGTGCGTTCGGAATACCGTGGCGTGATGCTCGAGGAAATGGACCTCGATGGGTTGCTGGCCGCCAAACCCAAACTGGTGTTGGTGGATGAGTTGGCCCACACCAATGCCCCCGGTAGCCGTCACGAAAAACGCTGGCAAGACATTCAGGAATTGCTCGCCGCCGGTATCGACGTGTTCACCACCGTCAACGTCCAGCACCTGGAAAGCCTCAACGATCAGGTGCGCGGTATCACCGGTGTGCAGGTGCGCGAAACCCTCCCGGACTGGGTCCTGCAAGAAGCCTTCGAGCTATTGCTGATCGACCTGCCGCCACGTGAACTGCTGGAGCGCCTGCGCGATGGCAAGGTCTACGTGCCGGAGCAGGCGAGGGCGGCCATCGATGCGTTTTTTACCCAGACCAACCTGACAGCCCTGCGCGAATTGGCGATGCAGACGGCTGCCGCCCAGGTCGATAACGACCTGACCCAGGGTTATCGGCAGATGGGGCAAGCGGCGCCGACGGTGCGTGGTCGGCTGTTGGTGGGTGTCGATGGCGATGCCCAGGCGGAACGGCTGGTTCGTCACGCCAGCCGCGTCGCCCAGCGTCGGCATCTGCCGTGGAGCCTGGTGCATGTGGACAACGGCAGCGTGCGCGACGAGCAATCACGCCTGCGCCTGCAAAGTGCTCAGCAACTGGCTGAACGCCTGGGCGGTGAAGTGGTGCTGTTGCGCGCCGGTGAGGTGGCGAAAACCCTGATCCAGCATGCCGCCGAACGCCGCGCCAGTCTGGTATTGGTCGGCCAGTCGCGGCCACGTTTGCGCCGCCGTCTGTTCGGTGGCGGCTTGGCGGCGCGGTTGTTGCGCCATGCCCGCGGGCTGGAAATCAACGTCATCGACAGCGATCACGAGCAGCATCAGCCACGTCAGCGTTCAATGCAGGCGCTGGTGTGGTTCGACTATGCCCTGGCCATTGTGGCGACGGTGTCGGCCACTGCCTTGGCCTGGGCGGTCGCGAGCGTTTTGCCGTTGCCGAACATCTCGCTGGTGTTCCTTGCGGCAGTGCTTCTGGTGGCGGTGCGCAGCAGCCTAGGCCCGGCGCTGGTGTGTGCGGCGCTGTCGTTTCTGACCTATGACTTTCTGTTCATCCCACCGAATTTTTCCTTCAGCATCCAGCGCGAAGAAGACGTGCTGACCTTGCTGTTTTTCCTGTTGATGGCGGCCCTCACCGGCAACCTCGCAGCGCGCCAGCGGCGACAACTGCAGGCGCTGCGCGACACCCAGGAAGAAACCACGGAACTGCTCGACCTGTCGCGCAAACTGACCGCCGCCACAGATCGCCAGGCGGTGGTCAGCGCTGCCGCCCAGCACCTCAATGGCTGGAGCGATTTGCAGTTGTGCCTGCTCAATCGCGACGGTCCGAGTGGCTGGAAAGTCGAAACTGGTGGTCCGCTGGAATTCACCGAAGCCGAGCGCGCTGCCGCCGACTGGGCGTGGCAACACGATCAGCCTGCTGGCGCGGGCACCGGAACGTTGCCGTTCGGGCGTTGGTGGTGGTGGCCGTTGTCGGTAGAGGATGGGCCGCTGGCGTTGCTGGGTGTCTGCGCAAAAGAAGGCCAGACCCTCAGCGGCCAGCGTCGCCGATTGTTGACTGCGCTGAGCCAGCCGCTGGCACAGGCGCTGGCGCGTGCGCAATTGGCGGATGATCTGGAAGCGGCGCGGTTGCACGGCGAAACCGAGCAACTGCGCAGTGCCTTGCTGGCGTCGGTGTCCCACGACTTGCGCACGCCGCTGACTTCCATGCGCGGCAGTATCGACAGTCTGCTGGCGCTCGGCGAAGCGATCCCGCTGGAAGATCGCCGGGAATTGCTTGAAGGCACCCGCGATGAAGCCGAACGGCTCGATCGCTACATTCAGAATCTGCTGGACATGACCCGACTCGGTCACGGCGCGTTGAAACTGGCGCGGGACTGGGTATCGCCGGCCGACATCGTCGGCAGTTCGCTCAGCCGCTTGCGTGCGGTCCTCGCACCGCTGCAAGTCAGCACTGATGTGCCGGCGCAGTTGCCGCTGCTTTACGTGCATGCCGCGCTGATCGAGCAGGCGCTGATCAACGTGATGGAGAACGCCGCGCGATTTTCACCGCCCCACGGACGTTTGCAATTGCGCGCCGGAGTGGACGACAACGAGCTGTTTTTCTCGGTCAGTGACGAAGGTCCGGGAATTCCGGAGGAAGATCGGGAAAAGATTTTCGACATGTTCTACACCGCTGCACGCGGCGATCGAGGCGGGCAGGGTACCGGTCTGGGCCTGGCGATTTGCCAGGGCATGGTGGGCGCCCATGGCGGACGAATCAGCGTTGCCGATGGCATTGAAGGGCGCGGCACCTGTATCACCTTGCACTTGCCCTTGCAGGCTCAGCCGGCCTTTGAAAATTAACAGCCGACTGTGAAGCCTGATCGTGCTTGCGCTACTCTCTTGCCACTTATTTGTATTGATGTGAATTCATGAGCCAGACCGCGACCATCCTGGTCATCGACGACGAACCGCAAATCCGCAAATTCCTGCGTATCAGTCTCGTCTCCCAGGGCTACAAAGTGTTGGAAGCCAGCAACGGGACCGAAGGGTTGGCGCAGGCAGCACTGAACAAGCCGGACCTGCTGGTGCTCGACCTCGGTTTGCCAGACATGGACGGCCAGCAGGTTTTGCGCGAGTTTCGCGAGTGGTCGACGGTGCCGGTATTGGTGCTTTCGGTGCGCGCCGGCGAAGGGCAGAAAGTCCAGGCGCTGGATGGCGGCGCCAATGACTACGTGACCAAACCCTTCGGCATTCAGGAGTTCCTGGCGCGAATTCGTGCGCTGTTGCGCCAGGCACCGGTAGGGGAAGCCCAGCAAGCGGCACTGACCTTCGGCCCGCTGACGGTGGATCTGGCCTATCGCCGGGTCCTGCTCGATGGCGCCGAAGTGGCACTGACCCGCAAGGAATACGCGGTGCTCGCGCAACTGGCTCGGCATCCCGGGCGGGTCATCACCCAACAGCAATTGCTCAAGGATATCTGGGGGCCGACCCATACCGAAGACAGCCATTACTTGCGGATCGTGGTCGGGCATTTGCGGCAGAAACTGGCGGACGACCCGACTCAACCGCGATTCATCGTGACCGAGGCGGGGGTGGGGTATCGGTTGTTGAGTGACGGCAGTCTGTAGTTTTGTGTTGCCTGAGCAGGCCTCATCGCTGGCAAGCCAGCTCCCACAGGATTGGTGTCGTTGCCTGATCGTTCCCACGCTCTGCGTGGGAACGCCGCCAGGGACGCTCCGCGTTCCGCTTTTGGAAGCGACGCGGAGCGTCACGGGATGCATTCCCACGCGGAGCGTGGGAACGATCGACGACAGGATTGGTTTCGTTCACAAAATCTGTGATCACCTTGATAACTGTGGGAGCTGGCTTGCCAGCGATGGGGCCTTCACCGGCACTCGAGAACCTCAGGCATCCCGCTCGCTCTCATAGCGGTCCAGCGTATCGCGCGCAATCTCCCGCCCCAGCGCGATCAATTCCGGCGCCTTGTAGAACTCGAAAAACCGGCACACCCGCTTCGGTACGTTGATCAGAATGTCCGGTGGATAGCCGGCAATCTTGTACTGCGCCAACGACGTCTGCATGACCTCGAAACTCTGGTTGATCAAGTCCAGCAAAGACGCCGGGCCGACGTTGTCGATGATGAATGATCCGGTGGCGGACTTCGGCGCGCCGTCACGTTCAGGCGCTGCGGCGGGTTGCTGGGCTTCAGGTTCGGCAGATTCGATCCAGGGATTGATCTCTGCGGCCTCGGCCATCAACGCTTCCTTCTCCAGCAACAGCAATTGTTCGGCTTGCTTGCGCCGGAACGGCATTTTCGAACCCAGTGAATTGAGCAGGCTGTTGAACCGGCTCTTGAAAGCGGCAGGGCGCTCGATCACCGGCAACTGGTAATGACGCTGGTTGGTGGAGTTGAGATTGACCGCGATGATCAAATCACAATGGCTCGATACCACCGGCACAATCGGCAGCGGGTTGAGAATGCCGCCATCCACCAACATGCGATTGCCTTGCATCACCGGGGTAAACAGGCTGGGAATCGCCGCCGAGGCGCGCATGGCCTGGTGCAGGCAGCCTTCCTGGAACCAGATTTCCTGCTGGTTCGTCAGGTCGGTGGCCACTGCCGTGTAGGGAATGCGCAAGTCTTCGATATTGATCTCGCCGACGATCTTGCGGATCTGCCCAAAGACCTTTTCCCCGCGGATCGCCCCCAGGCGAAAACTGACATCCACCAGACGCAAAACATCGAGGTAATCCAGGCTTTCGATCCAGTCGCGATAATCATCGAGCTTGCCGGCGGCATAGATCCCGCCGACCACCGCTCCCATCGAGCAACCAGCGATACAGGCGATATCGTAACCGCGCCGTTCGATTTCCTGGATCACGCCGATATGCGCATAACCCCGGGCTCCACCCGAGCCCAACACCAGTGCGACACGCTTTTTCATGAATCGCCCTCGTTTGAATGGTTCAACAATGCACCCATCGGGGGGCGCGCTTCAATCGGCAAGGTCGCACGGTGCGGCGAACGCGTCGTTTTTTCGACACTCCAGGGCGGCAGATGATTATTCTTGCCCGCGCTATAGTTTGCGCTGGCGATGAACGGCACTTTTCACGTGCCAGACCGTCCTACCTGCATGACTGTTTTCCTATCTCTGAGGTGTATGTGATGAAAGCCTGGATTTGTGTGCCACTGATTGCCCTGGCACTGGCCGGTTGCGCCGGTAAAACTGCTTATCGCGACAGCTGCGGCAGCAACCTCGATGCCGCCTGGCATGAACTGGACCTGGCCAAGGCTGAAGGTTTCGCCGGGACCGTCAGCTACTCCAAGGCCTTGTCATTGTTGACCGCGGCCAAAACCCAGCAACAATTCGAAGGGTTCGAAGGCTGTGCGAAAAAAGCCGAGAAGGCACGCTTCTATATTCGTGAGTCACGTGCCGGCCGTTGAGGCATGATGTAAGTCCACGAGGGCAGGCGAGTCAGGGAGCAAGCGATGTCGGCAATGGTTGATCGATTGGTGGCCCATGTTCTGGGCCTGGAAGTGCGTCTACTGGCCTGCCAGGCGCGTTTGACTGCCCGGACTGACCCTGAGGCCTTGCACGACTTGCGCACTACCGTGCGCCGTTTGCGCAGCCTTTTGCGGCCGTTGCGCGGACTGCCCGGCGTTGAGCAACTGGAAACAGCGGCTTCGGCCGTGGGCGACCTGACCACCCCCTGGCGTGATCGCGAAGTGCTGGCGGCGTATTTGCTCCAGCACGGTCAACCCGACGCTGCGCAGCGGCGGTTGGCGCAGATGGCCGACGCTTATCCGGCCATTGCGAGCAGTGCCGAACTGGCGCAATTGCTGGTCATCCTTGATGCCTTTCCGCGCTTTCTGCGGGCCTCTCAACGTCAGGGCTTGCTCAAGGGCTTGGGCAAGCGCATCGAGAAACGCCTGGGCAAGCAATGGAAAAAACTCGACCAGGCCCTGCACGATCCCGCCCATGACCGCCATCGCCTGCGCTTGTTGATCAAGCGTGTGCGTTACGGCATCGACGCTTACCCCGAACTGGATCGCTTGCCGAAAGCGGCCATGCCCCGGTTGAAGTCGGCTCAGGGCGCATTGGGCGATTGGCACGACTGCGTGCAATGGCTGGCCATGGCTGAGCACGAAACTGATTTGCGCCCCTGCGTCGCCGGTTGGCACACCGCCATGGCCCAGGCCGAACAGCGCGCCGACCGAGTGCTGGACAAGCTCAGCGCGGACTGCTTCAAATCCTGAAATCAGTCACTTCCCCCTGTAGGAGCAAAGCTTGCTCGCGATAGCGATCCATCGGACGCCATCGCCGGCAAGCCTCGCTCCTACAAGGTTTGGGATTAAACGGGGGGATTGTGCGGCCCATCTGTCAGTCAATTTGGCCGGAATGTGTGCTGTACAGCCTTCGCCGGCTGGTTAAGATCCCTGCATCCTTTTCCCGATCCTGAGGTTTCCATGCGCTTTTGCGATTTGCTCGACGCCGTCCGCCGCCAACCGTTTGAGCTCACCATCCCGGCCGGGTGGGCTCAGGGACGTGCCAGTTTCGGTGGTTTGGTGGCCGCTTTGCAGTACGAAGCCATGCGCGCAAAAGTCCCGGCGGACCGGCCCGTGCGATCGTTGGCGATCACCTTCGTTGGCCCGGTCGAACCTGAAGTCCCCGTCAGTTTTGAAGTCGACGTGCTGCGCGAAGGCAAAGCCGTCAGCCAGGTGATGGGCCGCGCAATGCAGAAGGGGCAGGTGGTGACGTTGATTCAGGGCAGTTTTGGCGCCTCGCGTCCGTCTGAAGTGTCGGTACAGGCCGAGCCAGCACCCGAGATGAAGCATTGGGACGAGTGCCAGGAGCTGCCCTTCATCGAAGGCGTCATCCCGGAATTCATGCGCCATCTGGCGATGCGCTGGAGCGTCGGCGGGCTGCCGTTCAGCGGCAGCACATCGCGTCAGATGGGGGGCTGGGTGCGCTTGCGTGGTGACGTGAAGGAAGAGGCGATCACTGAATCGCACATTCTGGCACTGGTGGACGCCTGGCCGCCGGCGGTGATGCCTTTCCTGAACAAACCGGCCATGGGCAGCACGCTGACCTGGACTATCGAATTCGTCCAGCCTCTGCTGGAGCTGAGCACCCTGGACTGGTGCAAGTACCTGGTCGAAACCGAATATGCCGCCAACGGTTACGGGCATGCCGCCGCGAAGATGTGGGACGCGCAAGGTCGATTGATTGCCATGAGCCGGCAAACGGTGACGGTGTTCGCCTGATCAGTGACGGCGGTGGCGTTCACGCCAGGCGCGCCACCAGCCGCCGCTGAGGAAAAATCGCGGGAAAGTCAGGAACTGCTCGACCATCAGGCGCGACACAGCGTCTTTACGATCGCTGAACGGCTCGGAGGCTTGGGCTTCGAGGCTGTGACCATGGCGTTGCAGGCCGAGTGCAGCGATCACCCCGATGATGCCAATGGCAAGGTTCGCCAGATTCAGGCTGAACACGCCGCAGACGATCAACAGAAACGCCACGATGAACAGCGGCACGGCAATCAGGTGCAGCACCAGGTTGGCCGGGTGCTGGTGATTGTTCGGGTAGGCACGCCATTGCCAGGCGGGAAGGTTGGGGTGACGTTTGCCCATGATGCTAATCCTCGATCCATGTTGAACACATGATTGAAGAATAGGCCCGGCCCGAGCGGGCGGCGAATCGAGGTTGGCTATGGCCGTGATAGGCGTCATGGGCAAAAAGGATCGCTTGCACCGCAGCGGCCGCAGGCTGCGAGCTTTTAAAGTTTCAATTGCCCGATGGCCTTGCTCAATTCTCCTGCCAGCGCCGCCAGTTCATGACTGGTGGTTGCCGACCCGACGGTCTGCCGCACGGTGTTTTCGGTGACATCGCGGATGCTCACCACCGCCCGGTTCATCTCTTCCGCCACCTGACTCTGCTGCTCGGCTGCCACAGCAATCTGCGTATTGCTTTCACGCATCTGCGCCACCGCACCGGTAATCTGCACCAGGGCGGCGCCGGCCTCCTGCGCCTGTTGCACGCAATCGTCGGCCTTGAACGAGCTCTCCTGCATGAAGTCCACGGCGTCCCGTGTCCCGGCCTGCAACGCTGACACCATCACGGTGATTTCATCTGTCGAAGCCTGCACACGCTTGGCCAGGTTGCGCACTTCATCGGCGACCACCGCAAAGCCACGGCCCATTTCGCCAGCCCGGGCTGCTTCGATGGCCGCGTTCAATGCCAGCAGATTGGTCTGCTCGGCAATGCTGTGAATCACGTTGACCACGCCGTTGATTTTCTGGCTGTCCTCGGCCAGCCGCTGAATCATCTCGGCGGTTTGCTGCACGCCGGTAGACAGCCCGGCTATCGACTTTTGTACGCGCATGACCACTGCTTGCCCACTGCCGGCCAGGGTGTCGGCCGATTGCGACAAGTCGCGTGTGGCGCCGGCGTGTTGGGCGATGTGGTAGACCGTTGCGGTCATTTCGTTGATGGCGGTGGCGGCTTGATCGGTTTCACTTTGCTGGCCGAGCATGCCGTGCTGCACTTCGTTCATGCTTGAAGCCAGTCGTGCGGCGCCCTCATCCAGCTGCTGCGCTGTGCTGGCGACGGTGATGACTACCCGCTGATAACCGGCCTGCATGGCATTGAAGGCGTTTGCCATCTGCCCGACTTCGTCGTTGCAGGCCAGTGGAACCCGGGCCGACAAATCACCGGTTTTTTCCACGTGAAGCATCACGTCCTTCAAGGTGTTGAGTTGGCTGAGCAGGAAACGGATCAACAGCTGCGAGGCTCCGAGCATGACCAGCATCAACACGAACACCGCCACCGCGTAGTGGGCGAATCGCTCGCCGAACACCTGGCTCAGGCTCGGCCCACGGGCAATCACGGCTATCTGCTGGCCGTCCGCGCGCGTGAACACCTCGGCGCCGATCAGCAGATTGTCACCGAACAACGGCATGCGATTGATCTCGACCCAGCCCTTGGCATCCGTCAGCTTCGGCAGCGGTTGGTCATTGAGCGAGGGGGCTTGCCCGCGAGTGAACGTCAGCAGGTTTTCGGCTTTGGGCAGCGCTTGCCCGACCGGCCAGGCAGCCAGCAATCGCGCCTGTGCCTGAGCCGATTCCTGCGCGGCGTGCTGGCGTGCCTGTTGCTCGAGCTGCACGGCGTACAGCACCAGCAGCAGGGTGGTAACGAAGGCGACGGCGTTCACCGCCCAGAATTTGTATTTCAGCGAGATATTGCTAAGCCAGGTACCCATGTAGGTCTTCTCTGATAGCGGAAACAGCATTGGCAAGGTGCCATTATTGTGCCGCTATGCAGAGCTTCGAAAGTTGACATGAGTCAACTGGGCACCGCTTTACCTGTGGCTACTGAGGAACTGACGGCAATCGGAAAAACGCCCGTGCGCAGGCGGTCGTGTGCGCCGCCAGATCTTCCTCGGTTTCGCCCCGATGCAATGCCACCTCGCGCAACACTTCGGTCAGGTACGCCGGTTCGTTGCGGCCATTTTTCGGCTTCGGTCGCAGGCTGCGTGGCAGCAGGTACGGCGCGTCGCTTTCCAGCATCAGGCGTCCGCGCTTGATCTCCTTGACCAATGGGTGCAGGTGCGTGCCCCGGCGCTCATCGCAGATCCAGCCAGTCATGCCGATGTGCAAATCCAGATCGAGGTAGCTGAACAGCGCAGACTTTTCGCCGGTGAAGCAATGCACCACGGCGGCGGGCAGTTGGTCGCGGTAGTCGCGCAGGATTTCCAGCAGACGCTGGCTGGCATCCCGCTCGTGCAGGAACACTGGCAATTGCAGTTCAACGGCCATCGCCAGATGTTCTTCCAGGACTTTTTCCTGTTGTGGCCGTGGCGAGAAATCGCGGTTGAAATCCAGTCCGCATTCACCCACGGCGACCACGTTCGGCTCTTTAAGCAGGCTGCGCAGGCGTCGGGCGCTGTCGGCATTCCAGTCGCTGGCCGAGTGCGGGTGAATACCAGCGGTGGCGAACAGCCGTTGCGCGCTGTCATCCAGTTGCCCGCAGAGTTCGAGCGCTTGCTCGCTGCCTTCGACACTGGTACCGGTCAACACCAATTGGCATACGCCAGCGGCATAGGCGCGGTCGAGTACCGCCTGGTGTTTGTCGGTAAAACTGGGGTTGGTCAGGTTGACGCCGATATCGATGAGTTGCATGGTGCTACCTCGGACCAAAGGCCGGAAAGCATATCAGAGCTGTAGATTTATAAGAAAAACCAAGAACTACAACGAGTTATAGCTGTCTTTTGAGCCGCGGGACCGGGCGGGGTGGTCAAAATTGCCATCACTGTGCCAGTCTTCCGCACTTTGCCAGCGCTCAGGCGCTCAGTTTTTTCGTTTGATTTCATGAAAACACTCATGTGATCAGCCCGAATTCTTTCCGGAGAGTGGATGATTCGTCCCTCGGTTTTGCTATTGCTGTGTTGTTCGCTGCTGCTGCCGATGTCGGCGGTCGCGCGTCTGCCCGGCCCCCTGCAAGCCGTGCCGGCGACCAAGGTCCGAGACTTGACGGAAATTCGCAGCAGTCGAGTGCTGCGGGTGTTGGTCAACCAGAGTCGCAACAGCTCCGGTGAAGTCCAGGGCCAGGTCATCGGCGTCGAATACCATCGCTTGCGCGCCTTTGAGCAATACCTCAATGGTCACGCCCGTGACGGCCAGGAAATCAGCCTCAAGATCATTCCCAAAGCCAAGGATCAACTGCTCGGCGCGTTGCAGCGCGGGGAGGGCGATCTGGTTGCGCCTGGAGAACTGCTCGATTTGCAACCGGGGTTCGCCGTCAGCAGCAGTGAACCGGTGGCCAGAAACATTCCCTTGGTGCTGGTGGGCATCAAGGGTGAGCGCCGCTACACCCGACTTGAACAGTTGTCAGGTAAAACCCTGGTGTTGCCAACGGGCAGCGCCGCCGGGGATGCCATCAGCCAGATCAACCAAAAGCTCG
This sequence comes from Pseudomonas sp. Sample_10, assembly GCF_004321495.1. Classification (NCBI taxonomy): domain Bacteria; kingdom Pseudomonadati; phylum Pseudomonadota; class Gammaproteobacteria; order Pseudomonadales; family Pseudomonadaceae; genus Pseudomonas; species Pseudomonas sp. Sample_10. The sequence continues at coordinate 89,631 of NZ_RCOE01000220.1, read as the reverse complement.
CGCTGCATAAATTGCCAGCGGTCAACGTCGAATGGGTCGATCCCAGCCTGGCGGTCGAAGACGTGCTGGAAATGGTCCAGGGCGGGATCTTTCATCTGACCATCGTTGAGCAGCCAATCGCCGAACGCTGGGGCAAGATCCTGCCGAAACTGCGCCTGGATCGACAGGTGCTCATCAGCGAGCCGGGCGAAGAGTTCTGGTTCGTGCGTCGCGATGCTTCGATGCTGCGCGCCAGCATTGATCGCTTTCTCACCGGTTACAAAAAGCCGTCGGATCAGGATGCGGCCTTCCTGCGCATCTATCGGCGCCTGTACCAGGTTCACTACCCACTGGCCAAGGCTGACCGACAACGTCTGGAAAAGCTGCGACCAGTGCTGCAAAAGCATGCCGATGCGCAAAACATGGACTGGTTGAACCTGGCGGCGCTGGCGTTCAAGGAGTCAGGCCTGAAGCCGACGGCGCGCAGTGGCGGTGCGCCGACCGGGCTGATGCAGATCACGCCTTCCGCGGCCCAGCGGGTGGGGGTCAACAATATTCAGGATCTTGATGCCAATGTGCAGGCCGGGGCCAAGTATCTGGCGATGATTCGTCGCAAGTTTTTCGCCAGCCCCAAGCTCAACGAACGCGAGCGAATGGCCTTCGTGCTGGCGGCCTACAACATCGGACCGGAGCGGGTGCAAGGTATGCGCGCCGAGGCACGGCGTCGGGGCCTGAATCCGAACCAGTGGTTTTTCCAGGTCGAGCGCGTTGCCATGGAGCAGGTGGGAATGGGACCTGTCAGCTATGTTAATAGCGTGAACAAGTATTACCTGGCGTTCGATCGGGAGCGGGAGTCGTTGGAGCCCCAGGGGCAGAAGGTTGCCCTTCGTAAATGATCGAATAAACTGATTGTTAAAGCGGATATTTTGCGCTTTTAACATGAGATTTACTGATTAATATAGCGGCCAACCAACTCACTCTCACAATGGATGACACAGCATGAGCACACTGATCAACAAAGTACTGTTTACCCGCGCTGGCTACGGCCTGACCGTTCTGCGAATTATCGTCGGCATCATCTTCGCTGCCCACGGCTCGCAGAAACTGTTCGGGGCATTCGGTGGCTACGGTCTGGCCGGCACCGCGCAGTACATGGAAAGCATCGGCTTGACGCCAGGCTACCTGATGGCGACGCTGGCAGGTGGTACCGAGTTCTTCGCCGGGCTGGCGTTGATCATCGGCTTGCTGGTTCGGCCGGCCGCGCTGGGCCTGACCTTCCTTTCCCTGGTGGCGATCTTCTCGGTGCATATCAGCAACGGCTTGTTCATGGCCAACAACGGTTATGAGTTCGCTCTCGCACTGCTCGGTGGCAGCATCGCGGTACTGATCGAAGGCGCCGGCAAGCTCTCGGCAGACCGCGCCATCGCCGGCTGACCGCTTTGGCTCAAGGCAAAGGCCCGCACAATGAGCATTGTGCGGGCCTTTTTTTGTTACGCGTCATTCTTGACACTGTCCGGTCAGCTTCTCTAGGATGCTGCCCATGCGCCGATTTAAACAGCTACTTGCGGGGCGCCAGGTGACTCATTCAGTTGCCGATAGAAGCTTGAAACAGGCTTCGAAATACCGCTAAAGCGCTGGTTCGGTGTTGCCTCTCACCTGCCATGCAGACTTTTGAGGCAGAGACACGACACGATGAATGCACTAAACCCTGTAGTACGTCCCGCGCCGATCACGGCACACCTCACCCAGCGCAATCCAAAAATCCTGCTTGGCGGTAAGCATCAGCCGACGCTCCTGCGTTATCTCGATGGTTGGCCACGTCGTAACGGCGGTCCCGCTGCGTTCCTGATCCAGTTCGTCGACGACGGCGAATCCCTCGCCCGTTTTGCCAGCGACAGTTTTGATCTGGCGGTGATTCAATCGCCAAACCTCGAAGACGCCCCCGAAGTCATCAGGCAACTGACCCGTGTCGCCCGGCAAGGGCTGATTACCCGTCGCTGAATGCCGAGCGCTACGGCTTACGGATAGTCGATCGAAACGATGTACACACATTGTTCGCCGGTAGGCGTCTGGACTCGCACTTCGGCGTCCAGAGCCTTGCCGATCAAGGCGCGGGCCAGCGGTGAATCGATGCTGATCAGGCCCTGTTTCAAGTCCAGCTCATCCGGCCCGACGATGCGATAACGGGACTCTTTGCCGTCCTCGTCCTCGATGGTGACCCACGCACCGAAATAGACTTTGTTCGGGTCGCTGGGCTTTTCACTGACGACCTTGAGCGCTTCCAGGCGTTTAGTGAGAAACCGCACGCGACTGTCGATTTCCCGCAGCATCTTTTTGCCGTAGGTGTATTCGGCGTTTTCCGAGCGATCGCCCTGTGCCGCCGCTTCGCTGACAGATTGCGTGACTTGCGGCCTACGGACATGCCAAAGCTCATGAAACTCGGCACGCATCCGCGCTTCACCTTCGGGGGTGATCAGCGCGGTGCCGGCGGTGCGGGGAGGGCGGTAGCGGCTCATGGCGACTTCTTGTGATTAAGAGCGCTTGAGTTTATCAACCCTCGCGCAAAACTGTCAGCGGGCTGGCATTCAAGGCGCGGCGAGTGCCGAATACACCGGCGCCGCCGATCAGCACAGCACCGATCAATGGCAACACCAGCAGCCACGGATGCGGATGCCAGGGCAGGTCGAACGCATATCGGTAAAGCACCAGGCTCACGACTTCCGAGCCCAGCGCTGCCAGCAAGCCGCTGACTGCGCCCAGCAAACCGAACTCGATTCGCCGCGCCTTGACCAGCAATTGCCGCTCTGCACCCAGCGCCCGCAATAAAGCGCCCTGACGAATGCGCTCGTCCAGTGTCGCTTGCAGGCCGGAAAACAACACCGCCATCCCCGCTGCCAGCACGAATAACAGCACGTACTCCACCGCCAGGGTGACCTGGGCGAGGATACTGCGCAGCTGCGCCAACAGCGCCTCGACTTGCAAAATGGTCACCGCCGGAAAAGCCCGGGACAGATCGACGATCTGCTGGTCATGACCCGATGCGAGGTAGAAGCTGGTCAGGTAAGTTGCCGGCAGGTCCTTCAAGGTCCCGGGCTGGAAGATCATGAAGAAGTTCGGCTGGAAGTTATCCCAGTTGATCTCCCGCAGACTGGTGACTTTGGCCTCGCGATTGACCCCGCCGACGGTGAAGGTCAGATGGTCGCCGAGCTTGAGCTTCAGGCTCTCGGCGACCTTGCCTTCCACCGAGACGCCGGGAATGTCATCCGGCGCCTGCTCGGGCCACCAGTTGCCGGCAGTGAGTTTGTTGCCCGCTGGCAAGTCCGCCGCCCAGGTCAGGCTCAAGTCCCGCTGGATCGCCCGGTCACCTGCGGACTCCTTGGTGACGATCTGCTGCACTGGCTCGCCGTTGATGCTGATCAGGCGTCCCGGTACCACCGGATACAGCGGCGCCGATTGCGCCGACAACTCCATCAGGCGATCGGCGAAGGCCTGTTTATCCCCCGGCAGAATGTTCAGCGCAAAGTAGTTCGGTGCATTTTTCGGCAACTGGTTCTGCCAGGTATCGAGCAATTCACCGCGCAGCAGCGCAATCAACGCCATCGACAGCAGGATCAGGCCGAATGCCAGTGATTGTCCCGCCGCCGCCAGAGGATGGCGCAACAATTGACCCAGCCCCAGCCGCCACGGCAAAGACGCACGGGCCAGCATTCGCCGCAGACTTTTCAGCAGCAGCAACAACAAGCCACCCAGCACCAGCGCCGCAACGACGCCACCACCGAGCAGGGCGAAGGTCAGCAGAAGGTCCAGGCTCAGGCGCCACATGATCAGGCCGAGGGCGCCCAATGCAGCGCCGTAGACCATCCAGGAACTCGACGGGATCGGCAGCATGTCCCGCCGCAACACCCGCAGCGGTGGTACCCGACCCAGTGCAGCCAGTGGCGGCAAGGCAAACCCGGCCAGTGCAACCAAACCTGTGCCGATTCCGGCGAAGGCCGGAAACAGGCCGCCGGGCGGCACATCGGTCGGCAACAAGTCGTGCAGCAGGGCGAACAGGCCCAGTTGCGCAAGCCAGCCGATGACCGCGCCGGTGATGCTGGCGAGCAGGCCGAGGACGGCCAGTTGCAGACTGAACAGCACCAGGGTTTCCCGGCGGGACAAACCAAGGCAGCGCAACAGCGCACTGGCATCGAAGCGGCGAGTGGCAAAGCGCGTTGCCGACAGCGCCACGGCGACACCGGCCAGCAGCACCGCGACCAGACTGGCCATGTTCAAATAACGCTCGGCCTTGCCCAGTGCGCCGCCAATCTGCCGGTTGCCATCGCGCGCATCCTGGATGCGCTGATTGGCGGCCAGGCCGGGTTTGATCAATTGACGATAGAGCTCCAGCGTCTCGGCGTTCCCGCGCCAGAGCTCGCGGTAACTGACCCGGCTGCCGGGTTGCACGACGCCGGTGGCGGCAAGGTCGTTGAGATTGATCAGGACACGCGGCGTCAAACTGTAGAAGTTGCCCGCACGGTCCGGTTCGTAGGTCAACACGCGCGCCAGTGTCAGGGTTTTCATGCCCACATCGATGCTGTCGCCGATCTTCAGGTTCAGCGCTGTCAGCAATCGGGCTTCGACCCAGGCTTCGCCGGGTTTCGGTCTCCCTCCGGGTGCTTCCGGGGCGAAAGGGGCGGGGGCGCTTTTCAGTTCGCCGCGCAGTGGATAGAGATCGTCGGCAGCCTTGATGCTGGACAGTTGAATGCCGTTGTCGGTGGCGATGACGCTGGAAAACTCCACCACTTGCGCATGTTGCAGACCCAGCTCGGTGCCGCTTCTGATTTGTTCCGGGCGCGCTTCGGAGCTGCCTTCCAGCACCAGATCGGCCCCGAGGAATTCGGTGGCGCGCAGCATCATGGCACCGTTCAGGCGAGCGCCGAAATAACCGATGGCGGTACTGGCGGCCACGGCCACCAACAGCGCGAAAAACAATACCCGCAATTCACCGGCGCGAGCGTCGCGCAGCAGTTGGCGGATGGCGAGGCTGAACAGGCGCAACAGCGGCAGACGTGCCATCAAGGCTCCAGAGGGGCGACCAGCAGGCCGGCTTCAAGACGGATCAGGCGCCGGCAGCGATGTGCCAGGCGTTCATCGTGGGTCACCAGCACCAGCGTCGTGCCGCGTTCCTTGTTGAGTTCGAACAACAGATCGCTGATGCGCTCACCGGTGTGGCTGTCGAGATTGCCGGTTGGCTCGTCGGCGAAGAGCACGTCGGGCTCGGCGGCAAACGCCCGGGCAATCGCCACGCGCTGCTGTTCGCCGCCGGAGAGCTGGCGGGGCGAGTGGGTCAGGCGTTGGCCCAGGCCGACCCGTTGCAGCAGCTCGGTGGCGCGGCCACGGGCGTCCTTGCGACCATCGAGTTCCAGCGGCAGCATGACGTTTTCCAGGGCATTGAGGCTGTCGAGCAACTGGAAGGACTGAAAAACAAAACCGACATGCTCGGCGCGAATTCGTGCGCGCTGGTCTTCATCCAGATTGCTCAGGCCTTGGCCGGCGAGTGTGACTTCGCCGCTGCTCGGCAGGTCGAGACCGGCGAGCAGGCCCAGAAGGGTGGATTTGCCGGAACCGGACGCGCCAACGATGGCCAGGCTGTCGCCCTTGTTCAGTTCCAGGCTGAGTTCGTGCAGGATAGTCAGTTCACCTTCCGCGCTGGGAACCACTTTGCTGAGGTTCTTCGCGGTGAGTATGCTTGCGCCCATGGAGAATCCGATGCGTGTGTGGTTTTTGAGTGCTGGCCTGGCCTTGATGTGCATGGCCCAGAACGCAGCGGCGGGTACTGTCCTGATCGTTGGCGATAGTATCAGCGCCGGTTTCGGGCTGGATACCCGGCTGGGGTGGGTGTCGTTGCTTGAGCAGCGGCTCAAGCGCGAAGGTTTTGACGATAAAGTGGTCAATGCGTCCATCAGCGGCGACACCAGTGCCGGTGGCCAGGCGCGGCTGCCGGCGCTGCTTGCAGAGCATAAGCCGGAGTTGGTGATCCTCGAATTGGGCGGCAATGACGGACTGCGTGGACTGCTCCCAACACAATTGCAACAAAATCTTGCTTCGATGATCGACAGCTCCCGCGCCAGCGGTGCCAAGGTGCTGCTGCTCGGCATGCAATTGCCACCCAATTATGGCGCGCGTTACACCAAGGCTTTTGCTGATGTCTACAGCAACCTGGCCGACGAGAAGAAAATCCCGCTGGTGCCGTTTTTTCTCGAAGGCGTGGGCGGTCATCCCGACCTGATGCAGGCCGATGGCATACACCCGGCGGCCGGGGCTCAGGACAAGTTGCTGGAAAATGTCTGGCCTACCCTAAAACCGCTGTTATGACACTTTTCTAGCGGCAGGCTTTCGGCTAAGGTGGCGCCCCCGATTTGGAGCCCCCGATGCCGCGTCCTGCCTGGTCACTATTTGCCTATCAACTGATCGAGCCTGACGAACAGCTGGACCTGTTCGCCTGCCAGGAAGTACGGGTACATCTTGTGACGCGGCAACTGGAGTTGGGCGGCTCGGCGGACCGGACCTTGTGCGGCAGCCTGTTGCCGGCGCAGCCGCGTTGGTCGAGTGTTGATCGTCGGGTGTTCCAGGATCAGCGCCTGTGTTCGCTGTGCCGCGCCATTCTCGAATCGCAAAAACGCGGGACGTCGCCGATCTGGCCTGAGTTGCGGTTTGAGCTTTGATCTGACATCGCGTCTTGACGGTGTACATATCCATTTCTGCAATCCCTGTGGGAGCTGGTTTGCCAGGGATGACGGCCTGCCAGTCGACCCAAGCCAAAACCACCTTGCATCGCCTGTAACCAGGGCAACCTCCCCGAAATAACAGACAGCGGTGTACAATCGCGTTCTTATACCCTCTGTTGATCATGCGAAGGATTTTCCGGATGTTGCCGCGCTTTCCTGCCGTCACCCGCTGCCTGACACTTGCCGCTCTCTGTGTAGCTGGCCCCGTCGCAGCATTGGAGCTGCCACTACCACCGCCTGGGGAAGACATCGTCGGCCAGGTGCAAGTGATCAAGGCCAAATACGAAGATACCTTCGCCGACCTTGGCACCACCTACGACCTGGGCTACACGGAAATGGTCGCCGCCAACCCGGGCGTGGACCCATGGCTGCCGGGCGCCGGCACCGAAATCGTGCTGCCGACCCGCTTCATTCTGCCGCCGGGGCCGCGTGAAGGCATCGTCATCAACCTCGCCGAGTACCGCCTCTACTACTTCCCGAAAGGCCGGAACGTGGTCTACACCTTCCCGCTGGGAATCGGTCGTGAAGGCTGGGGCTCGCCGATTGCCCACACCAGCATCATCGCCAAGACGCCAAACCCGACCTGGACGCCTCCAGCATCGATCAAGGCCGAGCACGCCGCCGACGGCGACCCGTTGCCGAATGTGGTGCCGGCCGGCCCGGACAACCCGCTGGGGCCGTTCAAGTTCACCCTGGGCACTCCGGGCTACCTGATCCACGGTTCGAACAAGAAATTCGGCATCGGCATGCGCACCAGCCACGGCTGCTTCCGCATGTTCAACAACAACGTGCTGGAAATGGCCGGCATGGTGCCAGTCGGGACGTCGGTGCGGATCATCAACGACTCCTACAAGTTCGGCGTGAGTGGCGGCAAGGTTTACCTGGAAGCGCACACACCACTGGACGACAAGGGCAATCCGTCGGTGGTCGACAAGCACACGGCTGTGATCAATGCGATGCTCAAGCGTGAAGACATCACCAATAATCTGCGCATGAATTGGGATGTGGTACGTGATGTAGTGGCAGCCGAAGATGGTCTGCCGGTGGAAATCGGCGTACCGAGCACGGCCGCTCCGATGGTATCGAGCGCACCCCTCGACCCGCTGCAGTAATGCTTGAAAGGAGCCCGTCGATGTTGCTCGCATCGACGGGTTTTTTTATGCCTGCATCAAAAGCCGGGCAATAAAAAAGCCGACCCAAAAATGGGTCGGCTTGATAACAATCCCGAAGGACTATTACTTGCGGCTAGCTTTTTCCAGCATGCGCAGAGCACGCTCGTTAGCTTCGTCAGCAGTCTGTTGTGCTTTTTGAGCAGCAGCCAGAGCTTCATCAGCTTTACGGTAAGCTTCGTCTGCACGAGCCTGGGAGCGAGCAGCTGCGTCTTCAGTAGCGGTCAGACGTGCTTCGGTTTCTTTCGATGCGCTGCTGCAACCGGTAGCCAGAACTGCGGCCAGAGCCAGAGCAGAGAATTTCAGAACGTTGTTCATCGTGTTCCCCTTCAAGGACTTTCTATTAAGTGGCTGTCTCCTCCGATTGAGGAAATAGCCGGCGTACATACTACCCATTACTTGTAGTAAGTAAACTGACGTAGCGCAAGAAGCAAAAAAAATTGTAGGCGTTGATTCTTTTTCGAGCAACTTTTAACTGCACTGTATAAAAAATATCCAGCTAGAAGGCCCGAGCTGAGCGAGCCGGCGAAGAAAAGTTCCCGAGGTTCGAGGCTCTTTTTCCAGTCTTGGCTAAAGTCTGGCTAGATGGACTGTCTACACTTTTGTTCGAATTCTGCGTGGCGCCTCTCAATATCTTTCTCCTTATTCAGGTGACTTTAACAACGGGCGCTCGTCTTAAGTCTCAATATCCGGCAATGTTCAGGCTTGCGACCTTGGTGATCTTCGGTCGAGCCCGTCCTGCGTGACCCGGAGCGGCACCTGCCAACCTGCATGATGACGAGCGTACCTTGAGCATTTCTGCCAATGGTGCCTACTATTTGTACGTGCTCGGTTGCGCGAGATCGGTGTAGCTCTTCTCGGTGTCCATTCAGGCACGGGGTGGCGTAGATGTTCCTTCGCCGGAAAAACATCGGTAAGGTAGGGGTCGGAATCCAAGACCCGCGAGGAGTAGTGATGAGCGAGGCGTTGTCCATCCACCATGACCAGGCTGGTCATCAGTTCGAGACCAATGTGGACGGTCATCGTGCCTACCTGACTTATATGGATCTGGGGAAACAGACCCTGGATATCTATCGCACGTTCGTGCCTAACGCACTGCGTGGTCGGGGTATTGCAGCGGCACTGACCGAGCAGGCGTTGCAGTACGCCGAAGAGATGGGCTACACGGTTATCCCGTCGTGTTCCTACGTCGAACGCTACATGGAGCGTCACCAGCGGCATGCGGCCAAGCTGAGCCAGTGACCTTCAACAAAACGAATGCATAAAAAAACGCCGGGTTCAGCCCGGCGTTTTTTTGTCTGCCGCAAATGGCGATCAGGTGCGTTTGCGTTTCGGCAGCACGTCCTTGAGCTTGGCATGCATGCTGCGCAAGGTGTTTTCGGTCGCTGTCCAGTCGATGCAGGCATCGGTGATCGACACACCGTATTGCAGGTCGGCGAGGTCTTTCGGGATAGCCTGGCAACCCCAGTTCAGGTGGCTTTCGACCATCAGGCCGATGATCGACTGGTTGCCTTCGAGGATCTGGTTGGCGACGTTCTCCATCACCAGCGGTTGCAGGGCCGGGTCCTTGTTGGAGTTGGCGTGGCTGCAATCGACCATGATGTTCGGCTTGATCTTCGCTTTGTTCAGCGCTTGCTCGCACAGGGCGACGCTGACCGAGTCGTAGTTAGGCTTGCCGTTGCCGCCGCGCAGCACGACGTGACCGTAGGCGTTGCCCTTGGTGGTCACGATCGACACGCCACCTTCCTGGTTGATCCCCAGGAAGCGGTGCGGGCTGGAAACCGATTGCAGGGCGTTGATCGCCACGGTCAGGCCGCCATCGGTGCCGTTCTTGAAGCCGACAGCCGAGGACAGGCCGGAGGCCATTTCACGGTGAGTCTGCGATTCGGTGGTGCGCGCGCCGATGGCCGACCAGCTGATCAGGTCCTGCAGATACTGCGGGGAGATCGGATCGAGGGCTTCGGTGGCGGTTGGCAGGCCCATTTCGGCCAGGTCCAGCAGCAGTTGACGACCGATGTGCAGCCCGTCCTGGATCTTGAACGAGTCGTCCAGGTACGGATCGTTGATCAAGCCTTTCCAGCCGACGGTGGTGCGTGGCTTCTCGAAATACACACGCATGACCAGATACAGGGTATCGGACACTTCTGCGGCGAGAACCTTCAGGCGCTCGGCGTATTCGTGGGCTGCCTTGATGTCGTGGATCGAGCAAGGCCCGATGACGACGAACAGGCGATGGTCGGTGCCATCGAGAATATTGCGAATGACTTCGCGGCCCTTGGTCACGGTGCGCAACGCAGCGTCGCTCAGGGGAATATCGCGCTTGAGCTGATCGGGGGTGATCAGTGTCTCGTTGGAGGCGACGTTTAGGTCGTTGATCGGTAAATCAGCCATCGTTTACTCGTCAGGTCACGGGTGCCGGCCGCCAGCGAACCCGCGCGGCGGAGCACAGCAAATTAAGCGCGTCGGGGAGCCGAACCTTAGCGCGTTACACCGTGGCTAGACAATGGGCTGGCAGCGCTTTAATCCAGTACAGGCTGTGCAAATGCCTTGCGAACCGTTTCGTGAGAGAACTCGTCGGCGTGTTCCTGGACCCACTCGAGCGCCAGTGCCTGAACTTCCTGCAGGTCATTGTGGGGATCGTGCTGGCGGCAATAACGCTCGATCTGGCACACCTGCTCACCCATTCGGGCACTGAACAGCGTCTGTTCGTCGACGAAGGCAATGCCAACCAGATAGCCATGTTTTCGTCGCAGGCACCAGGCTACATAGCCCGGAAAACGCAGGTCGGGATTGAGCGTCGGCATGCGCACTTCGAGCGCCGTGCCGTGGCGCCACGCGCGGTGATAATTGCATGCCATGCCCCCGAGGCTGATAGTGTGCAGCTGTCGTCGCGAAATACACTCGGGTTTGAGCAACGTTAATTCCACGGGTACATCGTCAGGATGAGGAATGAATCGTCCCATGAACACGGACTCCATGTGTCGGCCATCTGACATTGTTTCTCCCAGTATAGTGGTCGAATCGGAACTGACCGATTTCGACGCCGACCAACGGCTGCTGACGATGAACGGTGTGTCGCTGGTGATTTTCACCAGTGTCGGCTGTTCCAGTTGCCGTTTCGCCCGCGAGCAATTGCCGTCACTCGATCTGGCAGTCGATCGCCTGTGCTGGATCGATGCCGGGAACAATGGCGGGGTGGTCGAGCGATATCAGGTTTTTCATTTGCCGGCGCTGTTCGTGGTACGCGACGGTGAATTCTTCGGAGCATTGCATTCGCGCCTGACCGGCACCGAACTCAATCGGGCGATACGTCAGGCGCTGAGTCGAACAGCAGAGGAGTTGCCATGATAGGGACAGTTGCGAAACCGACCATCGGTATGATCGGAACCGGTGCAATCGGTGGTTTCTACGGGGTGATGCTGGCGCGAGCCGGTTTCGATGTGCATTTTCTGCTGCGCAGCGAGTTTTGCGCAGTGGCCGAACGCGGGTTGCTAGTGAACCATGCAGCCCAGGGTGCGCTGACATTGAATCCGGTCAAGGCCTATTCGAGCGCAGAAGACATGCCACCGTGCGACTGGTTGCTGGTGGGCGCCAAGACCACCAGCAACGCGGATCTGGCACCGGCGATCCTGCAAGCCGCCGCACCGAATGCAAAGGTCCTGTTGTTGCAGAATGGCCTGGATGTCGAAGACAGCCTGCGCGAACTGCTTCCCGGCTCGCTGCATCTGCTGGGCGGGCTTTGCTATATCTGCGTTCATCGGGAAGGGCCGGGCGTCATTACCCATCAGGCGCTCGGTGCCGTGCATGTCGGCTACCACAGCGGCCCCACCGATGAATCGGCGCGGATTGCGATCGTCGAAGAAGGTGTCGGCTTGTTCCAGGCCGCGGGCATCGACTCTCAGGCCATGGCGAACCTGCATCAGGCACGTTGGCAAAAACTGGTCTGGAATATCCCTTACAACGGTCTGTCGGTGTTGCTCGGGGCCAGCACCACACCCTTGATGGCCGATGCCGACAGCCGGGAAATGATCAAGGCGCTGATGGCCGAGGTGGTGCAGGGCGCAATCGCCTGTGGTCACGAGGTGCCAGCGGGTTACGCCGAGCACCTGTTCCTGATGACCGAGAAAATGCCTGACTACTGGCCGAGCATGTATCACGATTTTCTGCACAAGCGACCGCTGGAGCTACAGGCTATCTATGCCCGGCCACTGGCCGCGGCCAAAGCGGCGGGATGTGAACTGCCACGAATCGAGGCGTTGTATCGCAGCTTGAGTTTTATCGATCGACGTAATGCTTGAGTTGATCAAGGCAATGGGGGAAGGGGATGCCAAACGTAATTGACGACAAACTGGTGCTGGCGATTTCTTCGCGCGCATTGTTCGACCTGAGTGACAGCCACAAGGTCTACCTGTCGAGCGGCGTCGAAGCTTACCGGCAATATCAGATCGAACACGAAGACGAAATCCTCGAGCCCGGTGACGCGTTTCCCTTGGTGCAAAAACTCCTGAATCTCAACGCCAGCCTTGGACGTGCCCGGGTCGAGGTGGTCCTGGTGTCGCGCAACAGCGCCGATACCGGTCTGCGGGTATTCAATTCGATTCATCACTACGGGCTGGCGATCTCCCGCGCGGCATTCGTTGGCGGGCGCAGTCCTTATCCATACCTCAAGGCATTTGGCTGCGATCTGTTTCTTTCGACTCACGCCGAAGACGTGCGCAGTGCGCTGGACGCGGGTTTCGCCGCGGCAACCATTTTGTCCGGCGGTGCCAGCCGCGCGGCCAGCGACGAACTGCGCATCGCGTTTGACGGCGATGCGGTGCTGTTTTCCGATGAGTCGGAGCGCGTTTACCAGGCCGGTGGTCTGGAGGCATTTCAGGCCAGTGAACGCGAAGCGGCGCGCCAGCCTTTGCGCGGCGGGCCGTTCAAGGGCTTCCTCGCCGCTCTCAATTTGTTGCAGCGCGAGTTCCCGGATGGCGAATGCCCCATCCGCACGGCGCTGGTGACCGCACGTTCGGCGCCGGCCCATGAACGAGTGATTCGCACATTGCGCGAGTGGGATATTCGTCTGGACGAGTCGCTGTTCCTCGGTGGCCTGACCAAGTCGGCATTCCTCGAAGCCTTTGCCGCGGATGTGTTTTTCGATGATCAGGCCGGTCACTGCGAGCTGGCCCGTGAAGTCGTCGCCACCGGTCATGTGCCACATGGCATAAGCAACGAGCAAAAGATTTAAGCCTGCCGTTCAACGCGTTACACCGGACGTCGTACTCGCCAAGGCGCTGCTAAGCTGAATCAATCTCCGCCATGTTGGCATTCGAGGAGGTCATATGATCCGTTCGATGCTGTATGCCACTGACCTCGGCCTGTACGCCCCCGTGGTGATGCAACACGCCCTGGAATTGGCTCGGACATTCGATGCCGACTTGTACGTAGTGCACGCGGTGGAACCCATGGGCCTGTTTGCCGAATCGGTGCTTCAGAGCTACCTCGACGAGCAAGCGTTGAACGAGTTTCACAGCCAGGGCTTGAACACGGTCATCGCCAGCATCGAGCAGCGGGTGCTGGATAGCTTTCGTGAGGAGTTGGGCGGCGAGGGTGAGTTGGACCTGAAAAGAATCCAGGCAGTACGGGTGCTGCAGGGCGATCCGTCGCAGGTGATTCTCGACCAGGCGCAGAAACTCTCTGTGGATTTGCTGATCGTAGGTAGTCACAGCCACGGGGCTGGTGCGGAAACGCCATTGGGCCGCACCGCGGCGCGGGTGTTGCAGTTGGCCAAAGTGCCGGTTTATCTGGTGCCGCTGGTGCAACGCCGTCGCCAAGGGGATCGCTAGGCTGCGAATAGCAGGACTTTGATAAAAAAGTTCTAGATTTATTCTTCAAACCATTAATATAGTTATATACCGTCGCTGATGCCCGTGGCGTCTACCTGCTTTGAGGGATTGATATGAAGCTTCAACAACTGCGCTACATCTGGGAAGTGGCGCACCACGACCTCAACGTTTCCGCTACAGCCCAAAGCCTTTACACCTCGCAACCGGGCATCAGCAAACAGATCCGCCTGCTGGAAGACGAATTGGGCGTCGAAGTGTTCGCCCGCAGTGGCAAGCACCTGACCCGCGTCACCCCGGCGGGTGAGCGAATCATCACCACCGCTGGCGAAATCCTGCGCAAGGTTGAAAGCATCAAGCAGATCGCCCAGGAATTCTCCAACGAGAAAAAAGGCACCCTGTCGATCGCCACCACCCACACCCAGGCGCGTTATGCGTTGCCGCCGGTGATCAGCAATTTCATCAAGCAATACCCGGACGTTGCCCTGCACATGCACCAGGGTTCGCCGATGCAGATCGCCGAAATGGCCGCTGATGGCACCGTGGATTTCGCCATCGCCACCGAAGCGCTCGAGCTGTTCGGTGATTTGGTCATGATGCCGTGCTACCGCTGGAACCGCTGCGTGGTCGTGCCTCAGGGCCACCCACTGACCAAGCTGTCGAAACTGACCCTCGAAGCCCTCGCTGAATACCCGATCGTGACTTACGTGTTCGGTTTCACTGGCCGTTCGAAGCTCGACGAAGCCTTCAGCCATCGCGGCCTGACGCCGAAAGTGGTGTTCACCGCTGCCGACGCCGACGTGATCAAGACCTACGTTCGCCTGGGCCTGGGTGTGGGTATCGTGGCGAAAATGGCCGTCGACACCAAACTCGACAGCGACCTGGTGGTGCTCGATGCCAGCGAATTGTTCGAATCCAGCATCACCAAGATCGGCTTCCGTCGCGGCACCTTCCTGCGTGGTTTCATGTGCGACTTCATCGAGAAGTTCGCCCCGCACCTGACCCGCGAAGTCATGGCCAAAGCCATCCAGTGCCACAACAAGCAAGAACTGGAAGAACTGTTCGACGGCGTCGAACTGCCGGTTCACTAAGCCTGTTTATACGACCTCGGTAACAGCGAACTGTTGCCGAGTGCCCGCCACCAGAATCTCCACTTCATCACCTTCGAACTTGCCCAGCAGGCTTTTGCCCAGCGGTGAGCGCGGGGTGATGACAGTAATCAACTGCCCCACCAGATCGACCTTCAGACCCGCCGCATCAGGCGCCAGAAACAGCCATTGCTCTCGACCTTTTTCGTCTTCCAGACCCAGCAGGGCGCCGACTTCAATGCCGCGTCGCTCGTCATACGCACGCAGCACCAGGTTTTGACACAACGCCAGTGACTGGCGAATTTCCTCCACACGCCTGGCCTGCCCGGCTGCCAGATATGACGCCTCGAGCCCCAACGTGTCGTATTTGTTCTCGGCGATGTTTTCTTCATGGGTCGCGGTTTCGTAAGCGGTCTGTGCGGCCCGTTCAGCGATGTCGAGATCGACTCGCAGCTTGTCGAGAATCAGTTGGTGGACAGTTTGTTTGTTCATGATCAATCGCAGAACTGCAGGACATTGGCGCGGCTTTTTTCGCTGGGTGCCGTCTGGTCCTGTTGCAGCCAGAACTGACATTTGGCGTTCGACAGATTGCGGTTGCTGCTGCGCGCCTGATCGAGTCGTTGCGCCTGTTCGTCCTTGCGCAGGTTCTGTTCATACTGCTCGAACAGCGGACTCTGTGGCGGGATATCCGGAACCTGTTGCACCACCGGCGGGTTGGCCAGTTGCTGCACCGCTTGGGCCACCGGGGCCAGTTGCTCGCTGAAAAACAGGCGAGAGGCGAGCCAGCAGGTCAGCGCGATGGCGAGAAAGCCCAGCCACAGACCGAGGGCGATACTGCCGGTCAATTGCACGGCATTGAGCTGGATCGGCAACGAGCGGCGCGGATTGGTACGGTAGGGCATGACTGCCTCCTGGCGGTGGGGCGCGGGCGAGTGCCGATTGTCGCACGAAGATTAATCGTCGTCGGCTCTTCTGCGCAGGGTAATTTATGAGGACAATCGCGGCTTTTGCCAACGGGAACCTGGAATGCCTGAAATGAAACCCCGCTGGGATATTTTTTGCACCGTGGTCGATAACTACGGCGACATCGGTGTGACCTGGCGCCTGGCTCGGCAGCTGGTGGCCGAGCATTCGCTGGCGGTGCGTTTATGGGTCGACGACCTGCGTGCCTTTGAGCGCATGTGCCCCGAGATCGATATCCATGTTGCGCAGCAGTGGCAGCAAGGTGTCGAGGTACGGCAGTGGCCCGCCGAGTGGCTGCCGACAGAAGCGGCGGATGTGGTGATAGCCGCATTCGCCTGCCAGTTGCCCGCTGCCTATATGGAAGCGATGGCCGAGCGCCAAAAAACACCGTTGTGGATGAACCTCGATTACCTGAGTGCCGAGGATTGGGTGGTCGGCTGTCACGGCCTGCCTTCGGTGAAGTACAAGCACGTACAGAAATTCTTCTTCTTTCCGGGATTCCAGAAAGGCACGGGCGGCTTGTTGCGTGAAAACGGATTGCTCGAACGACGTCGGCGGTTTCAGCAGGATCCCGAGGCTCGGCGCACCTTTCTGCAGGGCTTGGGTGTCGAGTGTGCAGCCGGTGCGCAGCTGATGTCGTTGTTCGCCTATGAAAATGCCGGGCTGGCCAGTTGGCTGGATGCGCTGGCCAGTGATTCGACGGCCACTCATCTGCTGGTGCCGGAAGGGCGGATCCTCGGCGATGTCGAACGCTGGCTGGGCGTGAATGATTTGCAGGCCGGCGCGTTGCACGTGCGTGAGGCCGTGACCGTGCAGGTGCTGCCGTTTGTCCGCCAGGATCAATATGACCTGTTGCTGTGGAGTTGTGATTTCAACGCCGTGCGTGGTGAAGATTCCTTCGTCCGCGCGCAATGGGCGGGTCGGCCTCTGCTCTGGCATATCTATCAGCAGGAAGAAGATGTCCACCTGGACAAGCTCGAAGCCTTTCTGTCGTTGTATGTGAAAGGGCTGTCGGAACCTGCGCGGGAGGCGATCAGCGGTCTTTGGCGGGCGTGGAACGCCGGCGAAAAAATGACCGACCACTGGCAATCCACTCGTAAACACTGGCCGGAGCTGGAAAAACACGCCGAGTCATGGTGTCTGGAACAAGCCTTGCAGGCCGATCTTGCCACGGCGCTGGTACAGTTTTATGGAAATTGGATATGATACGCGGCCTAGATTTTTGTAAATCCCATCCAAATTCGGATATTCGCAATGAAAACTGGTAAAGAACTGAAACCCGGTACCGTGATCCGTCTCGAAAACGATCCTTGGCTGGTTCAGAAAGCTGAATTCACCAAGTCGGGTCGTAACAGCGCGATCATGAAGACCAAGCTGAAAAACCTGCTGACCGGTTACAAGACCGAGATCGTTTACAGCGCTGACGACAAACTGGACGACGTGATCCTCGACCGCAAAGAAGCGACCCTGTCCTTCATCAGCGGCGACACCTACACGTTCATGGACACCACTGACTACACCATGTACGAGCTGAACGCTGAAGACATCGAAAGCGTTCTGCCGTTCATCGAAGAAGGCATGACCGACGTTTGCGAAGCCGTGTTCTTCGAAGGCCGTCTGGTTTCCGTAGAGCTGCCGACCACCATCGTGCGTCAGGTTGACTACACCGAAGGTTCCGCTCGCGGTGACACTTCCGGCAAGGTGATGAAGCCTGCCAAACTGAAGAACGGTACCGAGCTGTCGGTTGCTGACTTCATCGAAATCGGCGACATGATCGAGATCGATACCCGCGAAGGCGGTTCCTACAAAGGCCGTGCTAAATAAGCACTGCTTGAGGAATGAAAAAGCCCGACCATTGAGTCGGGCTTTTTTGTGTCCAGTGATTGGTACGCAACGCCAAACGTGTAGGAGCCGGCTTGCTGGCGATGGCGTCCTCAAGACCGCTATCGCCAGCAAGCCGGCTCCTACAGGTAGGGTTATTTCTTCAGGTGTTCCTTGAGTTCCTGCGAAGCCTGCAACATTGCCGAACGAACCGCTGGAACCTGGCTCACCACGTTGAGCAAACCGTAGTCGTGGATCATGCCGTTGTAGCGAACCGAAGTTACAGGTACACCGGCCTCATCGAGTTTGCGGGCGTAGGCTTCACCTTCGTCGCGCAGCACATCCGCTTGCGCCGTTTGCACCAGCGCCGGTGGCAGACCCTTGAGTTGCGCAGGGGTAGCCCGCAACGGCGAGGCATAGATCTCGTTACGCTGCTTGGCGTCGGTGGTGTAGTTGTCCCAGAACCACTTCATCATGTTTTTGCTGAGGAAGTGCCCTTCGGCAAACTGGTTGTAGGATGCCGTCTCGAAGTTGGCATCGGTCACCGGCCACAGCAGTACCTGGAACTTGATCGCTGGCGTGCCTTTGTCTTTTGCCATCAGCGCAACCACGGCCGCCATGTTGCCACCGACGCTGTTGCCGGCCACGGCCAGGCGTTTGCCATCGACGTTGATCTCTTTACCGTGTTCAGCTACCCATTTGGTCGCGGCGTACGCCTGGTTGATCGCCACCGGGTAATGCGCTTCCGGCGACGGCGTGTAGTTGACGAAGACCGCCGCTGCGCCCGAACCGACAACCAGGTCACGAACCAGTCGTTCGTGGGTCGGGAAATCTCCCAGTACCCAGCCACCGCCGTGGAAGAACATGAACACTGGCAGCTCGCCCTTGACCCCGGCCGGCCGGACGATAGTCAGGCTCAGCGGTTGGCCGTCGACCTGAATGGTCTTCTGGCTGACATCGGCTTTTGGCAGCGTCAGCTTGACCCCGGCCTGCGCACCCACTAGCACGGCGCGGGCTTGTGCAGGCGTCATTTGCTCGATCGGCTTGCCGGTGCCGGCATTCAACACGTCGAGGAATGCCTGGGTGTTGTGCTCGACATCACCGGCGAACGCGTTGTTGATCGACAGAGCGAGAAGGGTACCGGTCAAGACTTTGCTGAAAGTGTTCATGTTCATTTCCTGTTCGGGCCTGAGTGGGTCAGTGATTAGACGGTGACGTGCAGACGTACTTCGACATTGCCGCGGGTGGCATTGGAGTACGGGCAAACCTGGTGGGCAGCATCGACCAGGGCTTGCGCGTCGGCTTGTTCAAGGCCCGGCAAGCTGATGTGCAGGTCGATGTCCAGACCGAAACCGCCAGGAATCTGGCCGATACCGACGTGGGCGGTGATCGACGCATCGCTCGGGATGCTGCGCTTGCTCTGGCTGGCAACGAATTTCAGGGCGCCGATGAAGCAGGCGGAGTAGCCGGCTGCGAACAGCTGTTCAGGGTTGGTCGCCGCACCGCCAGCACCGCCGAGTTCTTTCGGGGTAGCCAGTTTGACGTCGAGAATGTTGTCGCTGGAAACAGCACGACCGTCACGGCCACCGGTGGAAGTTGCAACTGCGGTGTAGAGAGTTTGCATGGTGAAAGCCTCGTTCGGGTTTGATTGTTTGCGCTAAATGTTTGCGCGTTAAGTAAGTGCGAGGTGAATGTATCGCGCTAATGTTTAGTGCGCAAGATAAATTTTGGAAAAAAACCGGGAGATTTAGAAACCTGATGATGGTCTTCGCTTGAAAGGCTTGAATTAGAGCTGTGGAAGGGGAGTTTTCAGGGGGGCGGAGCGAACTGGATTTTCGCTTCAACGCAAAACAACTGTAGGAGTGAGCCTGCTCGCGATGGCGGTGAGTCAGTCGACACTCATCCGAATGTCGAACCGCTATCGCGAGCAGGCTCACTCCTACAGGGGATGTGCGCTGGTAGAAAGAGTTACAGACTGTCTTGCAAGTGACGGCGCAGCGCTTGCAGTTCCGCCTGCAGTTTCTGCAATCGCTCAAGGGTCATGCCGCTGGCGCCGAGGATGCATTGAGGAATGCCACGGGCCTTGTCACGCAGGGCCCGACCTTTTTCGGTGAGTTCGATGATCACCACGCGTTCGTCTTCGCGGCTGCGGGTGCGGCTGAGCACACCTTCGGCTTCCAGGCGTTTGAGCAGCGGGGTGAGCGAGCCGGGATCAGTCAGCAGGCGCGTGCTGATTTCGCCCACGGTCAAGCCGTCCTTTTCCCACAACACCATCATCGCCAGGTACTGCGGATAAGTCAGGCCCAACGCCTGCAGCAAGGGCTTGTAGACCTTGGTCAGCATCAGTGAAGTGGAGTGCAAGGCGAAGCAGGCCTGGTTGTCCAGCAGCAGGTCGTCGCAGTTGTCCGGGGTGTCGCGCTCGGTGGTCATTTCGAAGCCTTTGATCGGTGATCATCATGAATCTAGCGGGCAAATCTTTAATGCGCCAGATAATTCAGGACGAGTGGTGGTCCAGGTGGGTTTGCAGGACCAGATCCCAGGGGGGGATGGGGCTGAAGCGGGTTTTCAGGTATTCCAGCAGCAATCGGCTGCGCGAACTGGGTTGTTGTTGCAGGCGCAAGGCATAGATTCCCGAACTCTCCGGTTTGGGCAGGCCATTGTCGCAGAACAGCGGCATCAGTTCCCCGCGCAACAGATACTCACTGGCCAGCCATGTCGGCAAATGCGCGATACCCAGCCCGGCGAGCGCACCGCAGACCAGGGCTTCGGCATTGTTGGCGCTCATGCGGATGCGCGAGGGGCGATGCAAATGCATTTGGCCTTCACGTTCGAAGCGCCAGGCAAAAGGTGGCGCCAGGCCGTCCCAGTCAAGACCGTCGTGTTCAATCAATTGTGCCGGATCAATGGGCACGCCACGTCGTTTCAGATAGTCAGGGCTGGCGCAGGCGATGCGCACCATGCTCGCCAGCGGTGTGGCCACCAATCGCGTGTCGGCCATCTGTCCGGCACGCAATACCAGATCGACCTTGCCCAGGTTCAAGCCCTGCATGTCGACGAAACTGTCGATCAGGTGCAATTGCACATCAAGGCCGGGATACAGCATCAGGAAGTCAGCAATGACCGGCGCCAGATGCCGACGCCCGAACGCGGCAGGCGCATCCACCCGAATCAAGCCTTCTGGAGCGCTGCTCAGGGACACAGCTTCGGCGCGGGCCAGGCGTAACTCGGCGACGATCCGCCGCGCCCGTTCGGCAAACGCCAGACCGGCCGGCGTTGCACGGACCGCGTGGGTGCTGCGAATGAACAATTGGCTGCCGACAGCGTTTTCCAGGCTATCAATGCGTCGCGCGACGGCCGATGGGGTCAACGGATGACGGCGCGAGGCCGCAGAAAAGCTGCCGGTTTCCAGTACATCCAGAAACAAGCCCAGTTGCTCGGTCAATTGATCGGGATTCATCGTCTGTAACGCTTATGCGAAGTTGGCACAGCCATTGTGCGTTGCTGTGCGTTTCCGCGCCAGAACCAAATGCGTAGGATGAATCGCCTGACGTAGGAGGAAAACGCCTGTGATTGAGTTTTTGATGTATTTGGCCTTTGGCGCAGCCTTGGGTACGCTCGGCGGAATATTTGGCATCGGAGGTGGCTTGATCGCCATTCCGCTGCTGGGCGTTTTATTCGGGCTCGATCAACAGATCGCCCAAGGGACTGCGCTGGTGATGGTGGTACCGAACGTGATGCTGGCGTTGTGGCGTTATCACCAACGCAACAGGATCGAGTTGCATCACGCGCTGCCGCTGGCCTCGATGGGGTTCTGCTTCGCCTGGATCGGCTCGATCTGGGCGGTGGGCATAGATGCGCAAACCATGCGTATTGGCTTCGTCGCTTTTCTGATCGCGCTTTCGGCCTACAACTTGATGCGCATGTTCCTCGCCAGCGCACCGGCCTCTTCACAGATGAACTACGGATGGCCCTGGCTGGGTGTGCTCGGTGCGGCATCCGGCACCATGGGCGGGTTGTTCGGCGTGGGCGGGGCAGTGGTGGCAACGCCCGTGCTGACCAGCCTGTTTGGCACCACTCAAGTGGTCGCGCAGGGTTTGTCGTTGGCGCTCGCATTGCCAAGCACCGGCGTCACTCTGGTGACCTATGCCGTGCATCATCAAGTGGACTGGTGGGTGGGCGTACCGCTGGCAATCGGTGGACTGATGAGCATCAGTTGGGGCGTGAAGATTGCTCACGCCATGCCGGAGCGCCTGTTGCGCGCGCTGTTCTGCGGTTTCCTGGTGCTTTGTGCGGTGATGCTCGCCTTTAAAGTTTGAAGCCTTCGACGATGTGTTCGGCCAGGCATTCGGTGATCGGCGACGGATTGTGCAGATTACGCACGAGCATGATGCTGGCCTCGGGCAGCAACGGCAGGTCTTCAGCTTCACCGAGGATGCGCATGTCCGCGGTGATCAGGCTTTCCAGCTGCGCGGTGACCGCCAGGCCGGCACTGACCACCGCCATGATCGCCGACAGGCTGTCGCTGTTGTACGCCACGCGGTAATCGCGGCCTTGGGCATCGAGGGCGTTGCAGGCCCACAGGCGGCAGAAGCAATCGCTGTTGAACATGGCCAGCGGCAGCGGCGTTTGTTCGTGGGCGCTGTAGCATTGCGCTTCGGCCCAGACAAAACGCTCCTTGCGCAATAACTGGCCGATTTCGCTGCCCGGTTCGCGGGTGACGATGGACAGGTCCAGGTCCTGGCGCATCAGCAATTGTTTTGATGATTCGCAATGCACTTCGATCTGGATCAGCGGATAGGACTGGGCAAACCGCCGCAGGATGCCCGGGAGGAAACGCATCACATAATCGTCTGGCGTACCAATGCGCACGGTGCCGATCATGTCTGGCTCGCGCAGGGTGTTGAAGACTTCGCTGTGCAACTTGAGGATGCGCCGCGCATACCCCAGCAGCACCTGGCCCTCGGCGGTGAGCCGCACTTGACGGCCGTCGCGCTGGAACAACTGGCGCTGCAGCACGTCTTCCTCCAGCCGTTTCATCTGCATGCTGACGGCCGACTGGGTGCGATGGACCAATTCACCGGCGCGGGTAAAGCCGCCCTGGTCGGCAATCGCGACAAAGGTGCGCAACACTTCGGTATCGATCGTCGGGTAGCTCGACATACATCAATCTCCGAGATGATTGCCATCAGAAACATTTGTTGGATTGATCTTAGACCCGGCGCGAGACTGGAGCCATCCAAACGGAGGGCAACAAGATGAAAGGTCAACATGAGTTCCAAGGCACAGAACACCATTCGGTTCACCTGATATCCGATCTGCTGCACAAGATCAGCCGCTGGTACGAGTTGCATCGTGAGCGCGAACTGCTGGCAAGCCTGAGCGACGAGGCATTGAAGGACATTGGCATGAGCCGGGCGGATGTCGAGCACGAGTCGATCAAGCCGTTCTGGAACGACCCGATGCATAAATGAACCCGATCAATAAATGATGAGAACGACGCTACACAAACCCCTTACCGGTGAGGTAGGTTGCGAGCAGACAAGGAGATGCTCATGCCCGCAACGTTGTCCTTTACCCTCAAACAGGCTCGGCGTCTGGCACTGGCCGCCCAAGGGTTCAACGGGCGCCAGCCGCCAGCGGCGATCAAGTCTGCCCAGCTCAACCGCCTGATCGAACGGCTGGGTCTCCTGCAAATCGATTCGGTCAACGCCGTGGTGCGCTCGCACTACCTGCCGCTGTTTTCCCGTCTGGGTTCCTATTCTTCTGACTTGCTCGACCAGGCTGCCTGGAGTTCGGGGCGACGTCGCACGCTGTTTGAATATTGGGGCCACGAAGCGTCGTTACTGCCGATGTCGATGTACCCCCTGATGCGCTGGCGCATGCAGCGTGCCACGCGTGGCGAAGACATTTATCAACAACTGGCGCGTTTCGGTCGTGAACAGCAAGACACCATTCGCCGGGTATTGGCCTCGGTTGAAGAACTGGGCGCGTTGGGCGCCGGCAGCCTGTCGACCCGTCAGGAACGGGCCGGGCCATGGTGGGACTGGAGTGCGGAAAAGCACGCGCTGGAATGGTTGTTTGCCGCCGGAGAAGTGACCGTGGCTGGCCGGCGCGGATTCGAGCGGCTTTATGACTTGCCGGAGCGAGTCATTCCTTCACGGGTTCTGGCGCTGCCGTTGCTCACTGAAGCCGAGGCCCTGCGTGGCTTGCTGGTGCATGCCGCGACAGCCTTGGGCGTGGGCACCGAGAAAGACTTGCGCGACTACTTCCGCCTGAACCCCGGCGACAGCCGCCCGCGTCTGGCTGAATTGGTCGAGGCGGGCGAGTTGCTCACCTGCGAAGTCCAGGGCTGGAAGCAACCGGCCTATTGCCTGCCCGAACCCAAGGTGCCGCGCAGGGTCGAGGCCAGTGCACTGCTTTCACCGTTCGATTCGCTGATCTGGGAGCGCAGCCGCACCGAGCGTCTGTTCGATTTTCGCTATCGGCTGGAGATTTACACGCCGCAGGAAAAACGGGTCTACGGCTATTACGTCTTGCCGTTTTTGCACAACGAGCGGATTGCCGCGCGAGTCGATTTGCGCGCCGAGCGGGCGGCAGGGCGGCTGGCAGTGCATGCGGTGCATGAGGAAGAGGCGGGGCTGGATGACGAAGGGATGCTGGCGTTGGCGGTGAATCTGCGGCGGATTGCGGACTGGTTGGGGCTGGAGCGGGTGCAGTTGAATTGCCCAAGGGCGAGTGCGGATCGGTTGCGGGTGGCATTAGCGCAGATTGAGGGTGACTGAGCTGACGCCATCGCTGGCAAGCCAGCTCCCACAATGACCGCGCCATTCACAAATTATGTGTACAACGCTATCCCTGTGGGAGCGGCGGTGCGACGATTCGACTTGCCCGCGATGGCTGCCTGTCAGGCAATCAAAGATTTAATGACTCACCGCCTAACTTGCTTCAAGGTCTCGGCAATCAAGAACGCCAGTTCCAGCGACTGATCGGCATTCATCCGCGGGTCGCAGTGGGTGTGATATCGATCCGACAACCCATCTTCGGTAATCGGCCGCGCGCCACCGATGCACTCGGTGACATTCTGCCCGGTCATCTCGATGTGGATACCACCGGCGTAGGAACCTTCCGCCTCGTGCACCTGGAAGAACTGCTTCACCTCACCCAGAATCTGCGCAAAGTCGCGGGTCTTGTAGCCGCTGCTGGCCTTGATGGTGTTGCCGTGCATCGGGTCGGAACTCCACAGTACTTGCTTGCCTTCACGCTGCACCGCACGAATCAGCTGCGGCAAGTGATCGCCGACCTTGTTCGCGCCCATCCGGGCGATCAGGTTCAGGCGACCGGGGTCGTTGTCCGGGTTAAGCACATCGATCAGGCGGATCAGGTCGTCAGGATTCATGCTCGGGCCGACTTTGACCCCGATCGGGTTGTTCACTCCGCGCAGGAATTCGACGTGGGCGCCGTCGAGCTGGCGGGTGCGGTCGCCGATCCACAGCATGTGCGCCGAGCAATCGTAGTAATCGTTGGTCAGGCTGTCGCGCCGCACGAAGGCTTCTTCGTAGTTCAGCAGCAGCGCTTCGTGGGCGGTGAAGAAGCTGGTTTCGCGCAGTTGCGGCGAGCTGTCCATGCCGCAGGCACGCATGAAGGCCAGGGTTTCATCGATGCGGTCGGCGAGATGGCTGTACTTTTCCGCCAGGGCCGAATTGGCGATGAAGTCCAGGTTCCACTTGTGCACCTGATGCAGATCGGCAAACCCGCCCTGGGCGAAGGCGCGCAAAAGGTTCAGGGTGGCGGTGGACTGGTGATAGGACTGGAGCAGGCGTTCCGGGTCCGGCACACGGCTTTTTTCGTCGAAACCGATGCCGTTGACGATGTCGCCACGGTAGGCCGGCAGGGTGATGCCGTCGATGGTCTCGTCGTTGGCTGAACGCGGTTTGGCGAATTGCCCGGCCATGCGTCCAACCTTGACCACCGGGCAACCGGCCGCGAAGGTCATGACAATTGCCATTTGCAGCAACACTTTGAACGTATCGCGAATTTTTGCGGCGGAGAACTCGGCGAAGCTTTCGGCGCAATCGCCGCCCTGCAACAGAAACGCGCGGCCCTGGGTCACTTCGGCAAACTGACGACGCAATTCCCGCGCTTCGCCGGCAAACACCAGCGGTGGATAGCTGGCCAGCGTTTGCTCGACCTGCTGCAAATGCGCAGCGTCGGGATATTGAGGTTGTTGCTGGATCGGCAAGGCGCGCCAGCTGTCAGGGCTCCAGGGTTGGCTCATCATCATCTCTAGTGTTTTACGCTCGGGCGTCCATGTTATCAGCAATTAGTGCGTGACCTGTTCCCGTCGCTTCGCGGACAATCGCGCCTTTGCCGCTTCATGTTGCGGTGTGTTGCGTTGCCAGGCCCGGCAACGATCGGGAGACGAAATGACTGAGGAGCGCGTCGAGCATTTGCTCGCCGAGGTGCAGGACGAATTTGGTGTGATTCGTGTGCTGGAAGTGGCTGATTACCGTTTTCTCGAATTCGGCGATGCCATCGAGCAAAGCTGCGTGTTCACCGCCGACCCGAGCTGGCTCGAGTATGACTACACCCGGGCGATGCTGATTGGCGCGCTGTGCCACGAACAGCCGGAATCGGCATTGTTCCTCGGCCTCGGTGCAGGCACGTTGACCCAGGCTTGCCTCAAATTCCTGCCGCTGGACGACGTCGAAGCCATTGAGTTGCGCCCGGATGTGCCGCGCCTGGCCATCGAATATTTGGGGCTGGATGACGATCCGCGTCTTTACATCCGTGTGGGTGATGCGCTGGAGTTGCTCGACACCGCCGAGCCCGCGGACCTGATTTTTGTTGATCTTTACACCGACGTAGGCCCGGGAGCCGGGCACTTGGCGTGGACTTTCCTGGAAAACTGCCAGAAACGCCTCAACCCGGGTGGCTGGCTGGTGATCAATCAATGGGCCACCGATGACGGCAAGCCGTTGGGCGCCGCGTTGCTGCGCGGGCTCTATCATCGGCATTACTGGGAACTGCCGGTGAAGGAGGGCAATGTGATTCTGATCGTGCCGTCGGACCTGGATCAGGAGCTGGATATGGAAGGCCTGGTATCCCGGGCCGAAGGGCTGGCGCCGCGGTTGGGGTATTCGTTGCAGTCGTTGATCAAGGCGATTCGCCCGGCGACATGATTCGGTGCCCGTGAGGGCCTCATCGCGGGCAAGCCATGCTCCCACAGTTTTCGTGTCCTTGCGGATGAAACAAAACCTGTAGGAGCAAGGCTTGCCCGCGATAGCGATCTTTATTTCGACGCAAATCTCAGCAGCCTTTGAAGATGCCGGGCCGCCGCTCCACCAGCGACCGCACCCCCTCCTGGGCATCCTCGCTGCTCAGCAACTTTTTCACCTGCGCCGGCAACCCGTGCGCAGCGGCGGTTTCCCCTTCGTAACGCGCCTGTCGCGCCGACATCAACGTCGCCTGCACACCCAGAGGTGCCTGCCGCGCAATCCGTTCAGCCAGTTCAATGGCCCTTGGCAACAAATCCTCGCTGGCCATCACTTCCTGTACCAGGCCCAAGTGCAGCGCATCGTGAGCATCGAACTCGTCGCCGGTCAGCATCCAGCGCATTGCATTGCCCCAACCGGCGACCTGATGCAGGCGCAATGTGGCGCCGCCGAAAGGGAAGATCCCGCGCTGCACTTCCATTTGCGCGAAGCGCGTGTTGCTGGCGCACAGGTTGATATCGGCGGCCAGCATCAACTCGATGCCGATGGTCAGGCAGTAACCCTGCGCGGCGACGATTACCGGTTTGCTGACCCGGGGGCCGGCAAATACGCCCCACGGATCGCAGCCGCCAGGCGGAGCCTGCCAGCCTTCGGTCAGCGCAGCGCTGGCGTTGACCAGATCCAGCCCGGCGGTGAAGTGCTCGCCGTGACCGAATACCACCGCAACCCGCGCATCGCTGTCCGCTTCGAACTCACCATAGGCAAGGCTCAGCTCGTTGAGCAGGTCAAGGTCGAAAGCATTGCGCTTGGCTACCCGATCCAGGCCGATCAACAGGACATGACCGCGCTTTTCACGGCTCACACGGCGGGTGTCGAGCTCTTTCATGGTGCATATCCTCGGGCGGGAAGGGGAGTCAGACCGGCGGTCCGGGTCTTCAAGATGAACCGTTTTAGCGCCATCGCCCGCTGGGCCGGGCCTTTGAAAAATAGACGCTTGCACGATTATCCGCAAAGCCTGTGACAGAACGCCGTATGCGGGAGTTTTGCGATAAAAAAAGCTCCCTTTTTCGGCAAATTCCGGTATAGTGCGCGCCGGCCTTTAGCCGGGCCGCGTTTAGGTAGAGCAATTCCCCGAAGTCAGCTTCGGCTGCACGTCCGTACTACGGACTCTCCCTTGACGATTCTTTTCATTCATTCGTTTTCGCAAATCCCCGCCGACAAAGCTGCCAGGGCGACTCTTGAGTCTCAACACGGCATGCGCAGCTTTGGAGCATGGGTCTTTGCGGATGCACTTAGAGGCAGACCCATGACCCAGGAAATCGGCGGCTTCGCCGCTCTTGAACTTCATCCCAATATTGTCGCTGCAGTAGTCGCTACCGGCTATGAAGAGCCTTCGGCCATTCAGCAGCAGTCGATCCCGATCATTCTCGCCGGTCACGATATGATTGGTCAGGCGCAAACCGGTACCGGTAAAACCGCTGCCTTTGCCCTGCCTATCCTGCACCGCATTGATCCGTCCAAGCGCGAGCCGCAAGCTCTGATCCTGGCCCCAACTCGTGAGTTGGCGCTACAAGTTGCAACCGCTTTCGAAACCTACGCCAAGCAAATGCCGGGCGTAACTGTTGTGGCTGTCTACGGCGGCGCGCCGATGGGCCCACAATTGAAAGCAATCCGTAATGGCGCACAGATCGTTGTCGCCACACCGGGCCGTCTGTGCGACCACCTGCGTCGCGACGAAAAAGTTCTGGCGACCGTGAACCACCTGGTTCTCGACGAAGCAGACGAAATGCTCAAACTGGGCTTCATGGATGACCTGGAAGTTATCTTCAAGGCCATGCCGGAAACCCGTCAGACCGTATTGTTCTCGGCCACCCTGCCGCAATCGATCCGTGCCATCGCTGAGCGCCACCTGCGCGATCCGAAGCACGTGAAGATCCAGAGCAAGACCCAGACCGTTACCGCGATCGAACAGGCTCACCTGTTGGTTCACGCTGACCAGAAGACTTCTGCCGTTCTCAGCTTGCTGGAAGTGGAAGATTTCGACGCCCTGATCATGTTTGTGCGCACCAAGCAAGCGACCCTGGACTTGGCCAGTGCCCTGGAAGCCAAAGGCTACAAAGCCGCTGCGCTGAACGGTGACATCGCCCAGAACCAGCGTGAGCGCGTGATCGACTCCCTCAAGGATGGCCGCCTGGACATCGTTGTGGCGACCGACGTTGCTGCCCGTGGCTTGGACGTTCCGCGCATCACTCACGTATTCAACGTTGACATGCCGTACGATCCGGAATCCTACGTTCACCGTATCGGCCGTACCGGCCGTGCCGGTCGCGAAGGTCGTGCACTGCTGCTGGTGACTCCACGTGAGCGCCGCATGCTGCAAGTGATCGAGCGTGTAACCGGTCAGAAAGTCGCTGAAGTTCGCCTGCCGGACGCTCAAGCCGTTCTGGATGCGCGCATCAAGAAACTGACCAACAGCCTGTCGCCGCTGGTGGCTGATGCCGAATCGACCCACGGTGATCTGCTCGATCGCCTGACCGCCGACATCGGTTGCAGCCCGCGTGCCCTGGCCGCAGCCCTGCTGCGCAAGGCTACCAACGGTCAAGCGCTGAACCTGGCCGCTATCGAGAAAGAGCGTCCACTGGTGCCGAACAACGCGCCACGTGGCGATCGTCCAGAGCGTTCCGGTGATCGTCCTGAGCGTGGTGATCGTGAGCGTCGCGCTCCGATGCCATTGGGTGAAGGTCGTGCCCGTTGCCGTACCGCGCTGGGTGCGCGTGACGGTATCGCTGCCAAGAACCTGCTGGGCGCCATCCTCAACGAAGGTGGCCTGGCGCGTGAAGCGATCGGTCGCATTCAGGTGCGTGACAGCTTCAGCCTCGTCGAGCTGCCGGAAGATGGTCTGGAGAAGTTGCTGACCAAACTGAAGGACACTCGCGTTGCCGGTAAGCAGTTGAAGCTGCGTCGCTATCGCGAAGATTGATCCGCCTTTGGGCTGATTGATCGAACATGAAAAATCCCCGACTGGTTCGGGGATTTTTTTTGCTTTTGAAAAAGATTGCAGGTCAGCCGAAGCGATAGATGTCCATGCCCAGTGCCCCCATGGTGAATCCCTTGTGCGCAACACTGAAATCACCTCCGGCACTGCGGGCAAAGTACAGCGGCAGCAAGTGCTCATCGCTCGGATGGTTGCGCACGGCATGCGGTGCCTGCGCGCGATAGTCATGCAGCGCGGCCTCATCGTTGGCGGCAAGTTTCTCGATCATCCAGTCGCGGAACGCTTGTGCCCAGGGTTCAACGCTTTCCGGGCCGGCATGCCAATCCAGTTCCCGCAGGTTGTGGGTAATGCTGCCGGAGCCGATCAGCAATACGCCGTGCTCGCGCAGGCTGGCCAGGGCATGGCCGACGCGGGTTTGCAGGGCAGGGCCGCCACGGGTGGGCAGCGACACCTGAACGATCGGGATGTCCGCCTGTGGATACATCAACGACAAAGGTACCCATACGCCATGGTCGAAGGGGCGCTGGGGATCGATGCGTGCCGGAAGGTCGCTGGCCTTCAACTGCTCGACAACTTCGGCGGCCAGTTGGGGGTCCCCAGGCGCCGGGTATTGCACTTCGAACAGGGCTTTGGGGAAACCACCGAAATCGTGCCAGGTGTCAGGTTGCGGATTGCCGCTGACCAGCAGCTCGTTGCTTTCCCAGTGTGCAGAAACAATCACGATGGCTTTTGGCTTCGGCATTTCAGCTGCCAGGCGAGCGAGGGCCGGTCCACTGGCGCCGGGTTCCAGGGCTAGCATCGGGGAGCCATGGGAGATGTACAGGCTGGGGAACATGTTTAAGCTCCAGAGAGTAAGATGGCGCCATCTTCAATCAGATCATTGATCTAAATCTAATATAAGTTTTAGGGTGTTTTGATCGAATTTTCGGGGTTATCTATGCAGCCGGAGTTTTGGCACAAGAAGTGGGCGGCAAACCAGATCGGCTTTCATCTGCCGCGGGTGAACCCGTATCTGCAACGGTTCTGGCCGTCGTTAGGGCTGGAGGAGGGGGCTCGTGTGCTGGTTCCCTTGTGCGGAAAAAGTCTGGACCTGCTTTGGCTTGCCCATCAGGGGCATGAGGTTCTGGGGATCGAATTGTCGGAGAAGGCCGTGGAGGATTTCTTCAGCGAACACGGCTTTGATCCTGCCGTCAGCGAGCAAGGGCCTTTCAAGGTTTATCGGGCAGGTTCGATAGAGTTGTGGTGCGGTGATTTCTTTGCGCTGACTGCCGGTGATGTGGCCGATTGTTCTGCGCTCTATGACCGTGCCGCATTGATCGCGTTACCCCAGGCAATGCGTGAGGAATATGCGGGTCATTTGAAGCGGATATTGCCCAAAGAATCCCTGGGGCTACTGATCACTCTGGACTATGACCAGACGCAGATGCCTGGCCCGCCGTTTGCCGTTGTCGATGATGAAGTGCAGCGGCTGTTTGGCGATTCGTGGGCGCTGAAGATCCTGGAAGATCAGGATGTGCTGAGTGAGAGCGGGAAATTTCTGGAGGCGGGTGTTACTCGGCTTGAAGAGCGGGTGTACCGGGTTTCCATTCAATAAAAGGTGTGTTGTCTGTACTGGCCCTTTCGCGGGCGAGCCTCGCTCCCGCAAGGGGCGGATCTTCTGTAGGGGCGAGGCTTGCCCGCGAAGAGGCCCTGAAGAACACCGCATCAATCAGCAGACAAAAAAAGGCCCGCATCTCTGCGGGCCTTCCTGTTTATTGCGTTGCCACTTAGCCCCGACGACGAGCCAGAGCGTCGATACGCTCTTCCAGCGGCGGGTGGCTCATGAACATGCGGGCGAAGCCCTGTTTGATGCCACCGTTGATGCCGAAGGCGTTCAGGGTGTCGGGCATGTGCACCGGCAGGCCTTGTTCGGCGCGCAGGCGTTGCAGGGCGCCGATCATCGCGGCGGTGCCGGCCAGGTTGGCGCCGGCTTCGTCAGCGCGGAATTCGCGTTTGCGCGAGAACCACATGACGATGGCACTGGCCAGGATGCCCAGAACCAGTTCGGCGAAGATGGTTGCCACGTAGTAGGCAATACCCTGGCCTTCTTCATTCTTGAAGATCACCTTGTCGACAAAGTTGCCAATGATCCGCGCGAAGAACATCACGAAGGTGTTCACGACGCCCTGGATCAACGCAAGTGTGACCATGTCGCCGTTAGCCACGTGGCCGATTTCGTGGGCCAGAACGGCTTTCACTTCATCCGGCGAAAAACGTTCGAGCAAGCCCTGGCTGACCGCCACCAGTGCATCGTTCTTGTTCCAGCCGGTAGCGAAGGCGTTCGCCTCGTAGGCCGGGAAAATCCCGACTTCGGGCATCTTGATCCCGGCTTCGCGGGACAGTTGCTCGACTGTTTGCAGCAGCCATTGCTCGTGACGCGTGCGTGGCTGGGTGATGATCTGGGTGCTGGTGCTCATCTTCGCCATCCACTTGGAGATGAACAGCGAGAACAGGGAACCGGCGAAACCAAAGACCGCACAGAAAATCAGCAGCTGATTGAGGTTGAGATCAACCCCGTTGGCCGCCATGAACCCGTTGAAGCCGAAAAGGCTCAGGGTGATGCTGGCAATCAGCACGACCGCCAGGTTAGTGGCCAAAAACAGCAGGATGCGCATCATGGTTGTAGAAATCTCCTTATGCTAAAAATGTAGCGTACTGCGGGGTATATAAGGTGCTGCACCGGGGTATTCAACCGGGTGACTATTTCAAACTGTGTCCTACGGTAAAAGCTTAGCTGCTTGCAGGGCATTTCCGACATTGATGCAGGAAGTGTTTGTAGGCCGGCAGGTCTCATTTGCCCCGTCGGCGTTGGACCGGAGCAGGCAGCGCAGTATTGATCAAGGCTAGAAGTGTCAGTGCTCGACTGGGTGCAAACATATGTTGCTGAATGAATCACCGTGCGACTCTGCAAGCGCCGTCGCACGGTAAACCGGTCATTTACTGCCGATAGGACTTGAGGAAATTGCCGATGCGGCCGATGGCCATGTCCAGGTCATCGACGCGAGGCAGGGTCACGACGCGGAAGTGGTCCGGCCACGGCCAGTTGAACGCAGTGCCCTGAACCACCAACAGCTTCTCGGAGAGCAGCAGGTCGAGGACGAATTTTTCGTCGTTGTGGATCGGGCAGACTTTTGGGTCGATCCGCGGGAAGGCATACAGAGCGCCCATCGGCTTGACGCAACTCACGCCCGGGATGTCGTTGAGCAGTTCCCATGTGCGGTTGCGCTGCTCCAACAGGCGACCCGGCGGCAGCACCAGGTCGTTGATGCTCTGATAGCCACCCAACGCGGTCTGGATCGCGTGCTGGCTCGGCACGTTGGCACACAAGCGCATGTTGGCCAGCATGTCGATGCCTTCGATGTAGCTCTGGGCATGGTGTTTCGGCCCGGAAATGGCGATCCAGCCAGAGCGGAAACCGGCTACGCGGTAGGACTTGGACAGGCCGTTGAAGGTCAGGCACAGCAAGTCCGGCGCCAGGGAAGCAGTGCAGATGTGCACGGCATCGTCGTAGAGGATCTTGTCGTAGATCTCGTCGGAGAACACCACCAGGTTGTGCTGGCGGGCCAGTTCCAGCATGCCCAGCAGGACTTCCCTGGAGTACACCGCACCGGTCGGGTTGTTCGGGTTGATGATCACCAGGGCTTTGGTGTTCGGGGTGATCTTGGCCTTGATGTCGGCCAGGTCCGGCCACCAGTTGGCCTGCTCGTCACACAGATAATGCACCGGGTTGCCGCCCGACAGGCTCACGGCGGCAGTCCACAGCGGATAGTCGGGAGCCGGCACCAGCACTTCATCGCCGTTGTTGAGCAGGGCCTGCATCGACATCACGATGAGCTCGGAAACGCCGTTGCCCAGGTAAATGTCTTCGATGCCGACGCCTTCCACCTGCTTTTGCTGGTAGTACTGCATCACGGCTTTGCGCGCGCTGAACAGGCCTTTGGAGTCGCTGTAGCCCTGGGCGGTCGGCAAGTTGCGGATGACGTCCTGGAGAATTTCATCCGGCGCTTCGAAACCAAAGGGCGCCGGGTTGCCGATGTTCAGCTTGAGGATGCGATGGCCTTCCTCTTCCAGGCGTTTGGCGTGCTTGAGCACTGGGCCGCGAATGTCGTAGCAGACGTTGGCGAGCTTGTTCGATTTGCTGACCTGCATGGCGATGTGTTCCCGAAAATGAACGATCCAGGCGGCGTATGAACAACCGTACTGGGAATCCTGCGTAATCACACAGGCCTGACGCCTTGGAGGCTGCACCCATAAATCTGTTTGAATGCGCGTGGTCTGGCTGCCAGACTGGCGTTTGACGAGGCGCAATCATACGTGCCGCCCGATCCGTGGAAAAGGTACAGATCGGGCTTTTTCAGCCGCCGAGGTGTGATGATGGAAAAGTTGGAAAAAACCCTGGAAGAATGGAAAGCCATGCTCGATCCTGAGCAGTACAACGTATGCCGGCTCAAGGGCACGGAGCGGCCGTTTTCCGGCAAATACAACGACAGCAAGGTCGACGGTATCTACCACTGCATCTGCTGTAACGAGCCGTTGTTCGATTCCACAACCAAATTCGATTCCGGCTGCGGGTGGCCAAGTTTTTATGCGCCGATCGGCGACAGTGCCATGACGGAAATCCGCGATGTCAGCCACGGCATGATCCGCACCGAAGTGGTCTGCGCCAAATGCGATGCGCACCTGGGCCACGTGTTTCCTGACGGACCACCGCCGACCGGGCTGCGGTACTGCATCAACTCGGTGTGCCTGGACCTGGTACCACGGGGATAACGCTTATCCCGTAGGAGCAAGGCTTGCCCGCGATGGCGATCTCAAGGACGCCATCGCGGGCAAGCCTTGCTCCTACAGTAGCGTGGCGTCCGATAATTTAAATTGCACACAATTCAATTGCACTCTATTTTGTATCCCTCATCTCTTCCAGAGCGCAAATCATGAGCGACAATCTGCTGAACATTCCTTGCACCACGATCAAGGGCGAGCAAAAGACTCTGGCGGATTTCGCTGGCAAGGCCGTGCTGGTGGTCAACACGGCCAGCAAGTGCGGTTTCACGCCACAGTACAAAGGCCTCGAGGAACTGTGGCAGACCTACAAGGATCAAGGCCTCGTGGTGCTCGGCTTTCCCTGCAATCAATTCGGCAAGCAAGAGCCCGGAAACGAAGGCGCGATCAGTGAGTTTTGCGAGCTGAACTACGGTGTCAGTTTCCCGCTGTTCAAAAAGATTGAAGTCAACGGCGCGGGTGCCCATCCGCTGTTCGTGCAGTTGAAACAGCGTGCGCCCGGCGTGCTCGGCTCCCAGGGCATCAAATGGAATTTCACCAAGTTCCTGATCGGCAAGGACGGCCAGTTGGTCAAGCGTTTTGCCCCTGCCACCAAGCCGCAGGATCTGAGCCGCGAGATCGAAGCCCTGCTCAAATGAACAGCGTGTCAGTCGACTCCCTGAATCTCGACAGTCAGCTGTGCTTCAAGCTGTACGCCGCTTCCCGCGCGGTGATTCGTGCCTACAAGCCGATGCTCGATCAACTGGGGCTGACGTACCCGCAGTACCTGGCCATGCTGGTGTTGTGGGAATGGCAAGAGACCGCCCCGGAGCAACCGACCGTCAAGGCATTGGGCGAGCGTCTGGCGCTGGATTCCGGCACGCTGACGCCGTTGCTCAAGCGATTGGAGCAACTGCAACTGGTTCAGCGCCAACGCTCGGCGCGCGATGAGCGCGAGGTGCACCTGAGCCTGTCGCCCGCCGGTACGGCATTGCGCGATCAAGTCGGACCGCTCAAGGCTCGGTTGTTATGCGACAGCGGCGTGGACCTCAATCGCCTGAATGACTTGCGCCAGGGGCTGGACCATCTTTTGGGGCAGATCAGGGCTCTGTCGTAACGGGAACCCACAGGTCCAGCAGTGAGGCCAGTTCTTCGCGGCGGAAGGGTTTGGCCAGGTAGTCGCTCATGCCCGCCGCGCGGCATCGTTCGCGTTCCTCCGACATGGCGTTGGCGGTCAGGGCGACGATCGGCAGTTCCGGCCATCGTCCGCTACGACGGATTTGCCGACTGGCTTCATAGCCGTCCATCACTGGCATGTTGCAGTCCATCAGCACCAGATCGAATTCATCATTCTCCAGCCGGTCGAGCGCCTCGGCTCCGTGAGCGGCGACCGTTACGTCACAGCCGAGTTTGCCGAGCATGCCTTTGGCCACCAATTGATTGACCGGGTTGTCCTCGACCAACAGCACCCGTGCCCGGCGCTGCGGGCTGAGGATATCCACCGGCGTATCGCTGACGGTGCTGATTTGCGGTTGCAGGATACGTCGCAAGGTCTGGTGCAGAGCGTTGCGTGCCAGGGGCCGCGCTTGCTGCTGCAAGGGGGCGAGGGCGTTGACTTGCTCTCCGGGCATGAAATTGCCGTAAGCGGTCACCAGCAGAATTGGCGCGGTGAAAGTCGGGCGCAGGTTGAACAGGCATTCGGGGCAATCGGTGATCAGCACATCAGGATTCAAACCTAGAAGGGATTCATCAATGGCGCGTTGCTGGTATTCCAGCCCCCAACCCGGCAGCAGGCTGCCCAGCAGTTCCGCCAAGCCACTGCTTGCGGCGGTAATGGCGACGACCTTGCCCTGCAATGGCAGCGGCGGCAGGGCTCGCGTGTGGCGAGGCAACGGCAATTCTGCGCAGAACTGACTGCCGAAACCTGCTTCTGAGCTGATGGTCAGGCGCCCGTGCATCGCTTCACAGAGGTTGTAGGTCAGGGCCAGCCCTAACCCGGTGCCGCCGAACTGCCGGGTAATACCGGCGCCGGCCTGGGTGAAGGGCTGGAAGATTTTGACCTGGGCATCTTGGGGAATACCGATGCCGGTGTCACAAACCTCGATTCGTACGCCATCGCCGTCGCCGACGCTCGACAGACGGACGTCGACCCTGCCGAAACGGGTAAATTTGAGGGCGTTGGAGAGCAGGTTGCTGACGATTTGCCTGACCCGCGTCGGATCGCCGAGCACCAGCGCCGGGAAGTGCGGGTCGATCAGGCAAGTCAGCTCGACACTTGGTGCGGCGTTTTGCGACAACAGGTTGGCCGTGTCTTCGACCAATGAGCCAAGGTCGAACGGGATGTTTTCGAGTTCAAGCTGACCGGCATCGAACTTCGACAGATCGAGAATATCGTTGAGCAATTCCACCAGAACTTTGCCCGAGTCGTGAGCAATCGACAGCTGTTGCTGTTGTTCGGCAGTCAATGGCCCATCGAGCGATAGCGCAATCATGCCCAACAGACCATTGAGCGGCGTACGGATTTCGTGGCTCATGTTGGCCAGGAATACCGAGCGTGCTTCGGCCATGTCCAGCGCCGTACTGCGAGCCAGTTCCAGTTCCTGATTGGACTGACTGAGCCGGGTGTTGATTGCCTTGAGCTCTGCTGTGCGCGCCGAGACGATGTTTTCCAGTTGGCCGAGGTAATCGGTCAGGCGGTTTTCGGCGTTGCGCCGCTGCTGGATTTCAGTGGTGACGTTCTCGAATTGTTGGTTGGCGACTTTCACCAGCACGCCGATTTCATCGTTGGCGTGCCCTGCCGGACATTCCAGCGGCGTGGGTTCCCCGCTGCGTGAATCCCGGCTACTGAGTTCGTGAATCAGCCGCACCAGAGGTTTGGTCAACATTACATAGAACAGTGTCAACAGAATGCCGGTCAGGATCAGGCTGCGGGCGAAGCCGTTGAGCAGCGTCACCTCGGCCCGACGCAGGAAGCGATAGCCGAACGAATAAGTGTCGACGTCCAGTTTTAGTGTGCCAAGGGATTCGTTGGGCAGGTGGTCCAGATAGAGGCGGTCTTCGAATTGTCGTTCGGCACCGAACAACAGGTCGCTGATCATGCGATAGCCACTTTGCTGGCCGGGGCGCTTGACGTCGGCCAGCACGTTGCCGTTGTTATCGATCAGTCTGGCTCCGATGATTGCCGGAGAACGCAGCAGGCCCAGTGTCAGTTCCTGAGCGAGTTCGGCGTCGATGTTATAGGCGATGCGCGAGGCGGGATTGTGGCTGATTTCCAGCAAAGACAGTATTTCGCGGTTGATGGAGGCGTCTTCACTGGCATAATCGATGCCTATTTGCAGCAGGCTGAGCAGCATGCCCAAAATGAAACCAACCAGCACGGTAAGCCGGGCTTGCTTGTAGGACAGCCGGTTGGTGAACTTGATATCCATGGGGTGCTGAACCACTTCCGTTTCCCTTCGCTGCTCAAGCATAGTCGATCATGCATGTATACCGATGTTCTCGCGACCCCGTGTACCGGGGTGATCGCTCATTGAACGCTAAGTTTCGTCGATGTATCACCATCATTACCGTGAACGTGCCCGAGGAAAAGACGTGGACTCCCGATTGAATGCTTTTCTTGAACGTGCCGACGCCGTTCTGGCTCGAATCGAACCGTTGCTGCCCGCACCTCGGCAAGCCATAGACTGGTCCCATTGCCTGGCAGCGCGCTGGCAGCGCGAGGGACGAAGCGGGTTTCTGCTGCCACTGCAAGTCAGCCTCGACATGCGCCTGTCCGACCTGATCGGCGTTGACCGGCAACTGGAGCAACTGGGACGCAATACCCGGCAGTTCCTCGATGGCATGCCGGCCAACCACGCCTTGCTCTGGGGTTCGCGCGGTACCGGCAAGTCGTCGCTGGTGCGTGCCTTGCTGGCCGAGCATGCCAAGGGTGGATTGCGCCTGATCGAGATTGAACGCGATCACCTGGCCGACTTGCCGCGAGTGGTCGAACAGATCGCCAAATTGCCGCAACGTTTCGTGCTGTTCTGCGATGACTTGTCGTTCGAGTCGGGCGAGGGTGACTACCGCGTGCTCAAGAGCGTGCTCGACGGTTCGCTCGAACAAGCGCCGGACAATGTATTGCTGTACGCCACTTCGAACCGTCGCCACCTGGTGCCGGAGAAAGAAAGCGATAACGAAAACTGGAAACGCGTCGACGGCGAACTGCACCCCAGCGAAGCGGTGGAAGACAAAATCGCGCTGTCGGATCGCTTCGGTCTGTGGCTGTCGTTTTATCCGTTCACCCAAGAGCACTATCTCGACGTCGTCGAACACTGGATCGGCCAACTGGCGGACAAGGCCGGCCTCAAGTGGCAACGGGACGAAGCGCTGGACATCCTCGCCGTGCGTTGGGCCACGGGACGCGGCAATCGCAACGGTCGTTGCGCGTATCAATTTGCCCGCTATTGGGTTGGGCTGAAACTGTTGGAGCACAAGGCATGATCGATTTACAAAAAAGCGGCCAGGGCCTCGAAGGTTACGGCATGCTGCACGCGCAGCTCGAATCGTTGCTGGCGGACGAGCGGGATTTCATCGCCAACGCCGCGCAATTTTCGGCGTTTCTGTTCAATCAGCTCGATGACCTGAACTGGGCGGGCTTCTACCTCAATCGCAACGAAGAACTGGTGCTGGGCCCGTTTCAAGGGCAGATCGCTTGTGTGCGTATCCCGTTTGGCCGTGGAGTATGCGGAACGGCGGCTGCGACCTTGCAGACGCAACTGGTCGAAGACGTGCACGCCTTCCCAGGGCACATCGCTTGTGACAGTGCATCAAACAGTGAACTGGTGGTGCCACTGATCAAGGATGGCCGACTGATCGGCGTGCTTGACCTCGACAGCCCGAAACTTTCGCGTTTCACGGCACAGGATCAGGCCGGAATCGAGCAGTTGGCCGCGATTTTCCTGCGCCTGACCGATTGCTGATCACCCCTTCAGGCCTGCCTTGATCAGCAGGCCTTGCACGTCCACCGCATCGATCTGTTGAGGGTCGAGAAAGCGTTCGGCGTAGAGCAGATAGATGCGCGCGTTGATGAACAGTCCAAACAGTTGCGGGTCGATGTGGGCGTCCCGGCACATGAATGCCATGATGCCCAGCGCTTCGCTCAAGGACTTGGCTTTCTTGTAGGGGCGGTCGGCGGCGGTCAGTGCTTCGAAAATATCGGCAATCGCCATCATTCGCGCCGGCAGGCTCATTTCCTCGCGTTTGAGCCGTTTCGGATAACCGGTGCCGTCCATTTTTTCGTGATGACCACCGGCGATTTCCGGAACGTTGCGCAGGTGTTCCGGGAAAGGCAGGTGGTTGAGCATCAGGATGGTCTGCACCATGTGATGGTTGATGATGTATCGCTCTTCGTTCGTCAGGGTGCCGCGGGTAATGCTCAGGTTGTAGAGTTCGCCGCGGTTGTACTTGAAGGGTGGCACATTGAGCTTGAAACCCGAGGGATTGTCCGGCGCTATCAGTTCAACTGCCGGGCGTTCGAACAGATGCTCGGGTTTGTCGGCCAGCAGTGATTCAATGACCGGCAGAGTTGCCGCCGGGGTGCGGGCCTGACGCCGGTTTTCTTCCCATGAAACTCCCAAGCGGTCATCCAGGGTTCGGGTCCAGGTGCGTTGAGCGATGCTGTGCAGGCGTTGCAGATCGGCTTCGGCCATGGCTTCGCCACCGAGATTGCAACGCGCGATGAACGCAAAATCCTCATCGAGCGCCGTCAGCGCTGTATCACGTAGCGGCGCCAGTTGTTGTTCGTCGCCACCCTGGGCAATGCCTCGCCAATAACCGATCCAGACATCGCGCTTGAGCACTTCGACGCGAGTGCGGATTTCGTGGATACGGTCGTTCAGGGTTTCCAGTTTCGTGGCTTTATCGACGACGTATTCCGGGGTGGTGATCTTGCCGCAATCGTGTAGCCAGGCGGCGATGTGCAGCGCCTCCCATTCATCGTCCGTGGGTTGGTAGCTGGCGAACTCCGGGGCCTGGCTGGCCGCTGCAGCCTCGGCGAGCATCAGGGTCAGTGCTGGCACGCGCTGGCAATGGCCACCGGTGTAGGGACTTTTCGCGTCAATCGCACCGGCCAGCAGTTTGATGAAAGCGTCCAGCAACTGTTTTTGCCTGACTTGCAGTCGCTGACTCTCGATACTCACCGCGGCCGCGCCAGACACGGCCTGAAGAAACGCTATGCGATCCGGACGCAGTTTCTCCAGATCACTGCGCTCGCCGCTATCGGCCAGCAAAAACACCAGCAGCCCCACGGTTTCGTTGTGGCGATTGTGCAGGCGGATGCCAATCAGATGGACTCGCGGGCAGGCCATTGCCAGCAGTACTTTCTGCAGGTCCCCTGCCTGTTCGAAGCCCAGGTTGGTCACGACGTTGTTGGCGCCCGACAGCTGCCGCAGCCACGTCGGGCTTTGCACGTCTTGCAGTTCATGCGCCTGGATGTCGAAGGATGACAGGGGCTGAGCGACGTCGTTAATCACCAGGCCATGGGGTTCCATGCGGTCCCCGTCGCCTTCGCGCAGGTAAATCAGGCCGGCCTGGGCCTGGCCGATTTTTACCGTTTCGAACAACACCCGTTCCAGCAGCGGCGCAAAGCGGGTCTCGGCGCTCAGGCTGTCGGTGATCTGAAAAAAGCTCGCCAGCGTGTCTTTCATGCGCGCCATCGACACGCTCAGTTGGTCAATCTCCAGCACCGGGGATCGCCGGGACAGCGGAAAGTTGAAATCGAAACTGCGTATCGCGTCCGCTTCCTGCACCAGTGCACGCAGGGGTTTGACCAGGATTCTCGACGTCAGCCAGCCAAGCGGCAGGCACAGCAACAAGGTCGCCAGCGTAATCAGCGCGCCTTGCCAGCGCATGCGGTAGGCGTCAACGAGCAATTCATCTTCCGGCACCAGCATTGCCAGTTGCAGCCCTTGGGGGCCACCCTCCTGCATGCTGCTGCGGGCCACGATCCAGTTGCGACCGGCGGCACTCAGGCGGTTGCCCTGCGTCGGGTTGTTAAGCAATGCGCCAAGACTGGGGTTCAGGTCGGCCGCCTTGATCAGGCGGGCGGACTGATCGTCGATGATCAATCGACTGCTGTCGGGGTAGGCAATGGCATTGCCCTGACCATCGAAGAGCACGATTTCGGTAGCCGGCGTCACCACATGCCTGGCCAGGGTAGCGCTGAGTGCGGCCAGGGTCAGGTCGGCGCCCATCACCACATTCTCACCGCCGCGCCGGGCCAGCGTAGTGCCAATTTCGCGGGTGGAGAAAAAGATGTAGGGCTCGGTGGTGATCTGATCGTTGTCGTCGCTGGCGCTGGAGAACCAGGCACGGCTGCGTGGATCGTAATTATCGCCGGGATTGTCCAGGCGACTGATCAACATCAGGTCTTTATCGAAAAAAAGTGATTGGGAATGAACCTGGCCGTTAGCGTCATGTTCGATGCTCCATACCTGGAATGCCGCTGTATCCGGGGCTTTGAGCAGGGCTTTCAGAGGTGCGGAGCGCAGCGGCCGCACCATGAAGAAGTCACCGTTGTCGTAGCCCAGGTACAACGAGGCGAGGTCGGGATTGTCCTGGAGTGACTGGCTGAACGGCGGGAGTAACGCCAGGCGCTGTTGCAGATCGGGAGCCTGGACTGCAGGCGCGTGCACCAGCAGGCTGAGCAAATGTCGAATCGGTTCGTAGGTCGCGTGCAGGTCCACGCGCACGTCCTGCTCAATTCGATTGAAAAGCCTCTCGCTGCTGGACAGGATGATCTGCGTGGTTTGGTGATAGTTGAAAACACCCAGCACCACCCCGGTCAGCAAAAGCAAAAAGGTGAACATCACGCTGATATGCACGTGCAACGGAAACCGACGTTGATTCGGGCGCAGTGGGCTGGGCATGCAAGTTACTCCATGATGGTTAACACACTGCTCAGCGTCCAAGCATAGTTAAGCCTCTGGCATTTCGCCTTGGTCCGTTTTGTCGATTTGCAGCAGCAATGCCTGCTCCAGTTCGAGCATCGCGTGCTCCAGTTCCGTGCAGCGCTCGGTCACTTTTTCGCGCAGCAAGCGTTCACGGCAGGCGGCTTCGAGCGCCTCGCAACAGTCGATCAGTCGGCAGG
Organism: Pseudomonas sp. Sample_10; assembly: GCF_004321495.1. NCBI lineage: Bacteria > Pseudomonadati > Pseudomonadota > Gammaproteobacteria > Pseudomonadales > Pseudomonadaceae > Pseudomonas > Pseudomonas sp. Sample_10. The sequence continues at coordinate 46,887 of NZ_RCOE01000220.1, read as the reverse complement.
CCTGCACGATTCGCGCGGCGCCTTTGATTTTGTGGGCAATGTCCAGAAATGGTTGCGATTCGGTTGACCCCGACAGCGTCTTCAATGCCTGGCGATCCAGACGGTTACTGTTGAGCAACTCGGCCAGCAACCGCTGATTGAGCTGCGGATTTCCTCCGGTCAACTGTTGCAACGCGCGCAGGCTGAAGGCCGGTGTTACAAGAGCAGGCGCCAGGCCGTTGACCCATTGACTCAGGGCGGTCAGCGTCAGGGGCTTGAACAGGCAGTCATCCATACCGGCCTGTTTGCAGCGTTGCACTTCTTCGGGCTGCGCGTTGGCGGTAAAACCCAGCACGGTGCAGGGTGGCAATTGCAGGTGTTGTTCGTGTCGGCGAATGGCGCGCGCCAACGCGTAGCCATTCATGACCGGCATGTTGCAATCGGCGATCACCAGATCGAACCTGTCGTTCTTCCACGCCTCGAATGCTGCCTGACCATCCGCCGCAACGCGGAAACGATGGCCCAGAAACTCCAGTTGCTGACACATGAGCAAGCGGTTGGCGGCGTGATCGTCGACCACAAGGACGTGCAACGGAGCAATGGCGGTAGCGAGCGGGGTTTCAATTTTTTCCACCTGCGGCTCGCGCGGCAGCATGGGCAGGCGCAGCAACATTCGCACGTTGGTTCCTGTCCCGGGCTGACTGCTCAATTGCAGTTGGCCACCCATCATTTCGCACAGGCTGCGGCTGATCACCAGGCCCAGCCCGGCACCACCTCTGCCTGACTGGCCGGTGGCATCGGCCTGAGCGAAAGGCGCGAACAGGCGCAGTTGGTCCTCTTCACTGATTCCGATGCCGCTGTCTTCGACCTGCAACATCATGTCCGCCTGATCGGGTTCGGTGGCGTGCTGCAGTCGGACGACAATCCTGACCTGGCCTTGCTCGGTAAACTTGATGGCGTTGCTGACCAGGTTGGACAGCACCTGTTTGAAGCGCAGAGGATCGAGCAGAACATCCATGGGCGGATCGGCCGATTCGAATTCCAGCAGCAGTTCGAGCGCTTTCTGCCGGGCAAGCCCATCGAAGATACGCACCACCGACGCCACGATCTCTTCAGGATTGACGCGTTCAGGGCTCAGGCTCAGGTGCCCGGATTCGATGCGTGCAATGTCGAGTATGTCTCCGATCAACTCCAGCAGGTCTTTGGCCGAGTGATACGCCACATCGATTGCCGAGCGATCGGGATGGTTGTGTTCAATGCGCTTGAGCGTCAGCTCGAGCATGCCGATCACTGCATTCATGGGGGTGCGGATCTCATGGCTCATGGTCGCCAGGAATGTGCTTTTGGCCCGGTTGGCTTCATCGGCGCGTTCTTTCGCCAAGCGCAGATCATCGAACAGTTGTCGCCGTTCGCTGATATCGATCCAGCCACCGATGATGCCTTGAACCTCACCACTTGAATCCCGATACGGAAGAATCCAGTGATAGATCGTCAATCGCCGGCCGCCGATGTGCAGCGCACGGTCGAGAATCAGCGGCGTGCCTTCGGTCACGACACGCTGGTAATCGGCCTGATACTCCAGGGCTTCGAACGCATTGCTCATCGAGCCCTGAATCACGCTTTTACCGATGACGTCTTCGCGTTTTGCGCAGAACGCTTGCAGATAACTGTCATTGCAACTTTGCAGCAAGCCCTGGCGGTCGCGTACGTAAATCGGGTGAGGCGTACCGTTGACCAGTGAACGCATGAATTCGAACTGATCGTTCAGGGCTCGCTCGGCCGCCTTGCGCTGGTTGATCTGGCGCCGCATGTACGCGTTCCAGGCCACGGAAATCATCAGCAATACACCGGCACCTATGACGATTTGGTAGAAGAGCCGGTGCAAGGTTCGCCAGGTGTTTTGCGTGGACTCCGAATACCCTCGCCAGCGGCTGTTGATGATGCCCAGTTCTTCCGGGGCGATGCTCAGCAATGCCTTGTTGAGGATGTCATTGAGCTCCTTGGCCTCGCGGCCGGTTGCCAGGGAAAAGGCTGCCTGCTCGGTGCCGATGGTGGTACTGATCTGCAGCGAGCGCTCGAACAGACGCGATGAAATGAAGTAGTTGGCGATCACCAACGAGTTGACCGCACCTTCGGCCAAACCTTCGGCCAGCATCTCTACGGCGCTGAATGTATCCGGCGTTTCAATGAGTTTTATCCTGGGAAAATCCTTGCGCAGATACTCCACCACCGGGTTGCCTTGGGCGACAGCCAGGCGTTTGCCTTCGAGCTGTTCAAGATTGAGCGGGCTGTCCGGGGCCTTGCGTGTCAGCAAGACGTAGGAGTTTTGCAGGTACGGGCGGCTGAAGTTCAGCAGGGTGTCGCGCTGCGCACTGGGGAGCAGGGCGGCGATCAGGTCGGCCTGGTTGTGCTTGATCCGTTCGATCATGTCGCTGTCACTGCGGCTGCGCTGAATGTCGAAGCGCAACCCGGTACGCAAGCGGATCAGCTCGAGCAAGTCCGCGGCCACGCCGCGAAAGTTGCCGGCGCTATCGAAAAACGTCAGTGGCGCGAAAGCTTCGTTGACCACCACTCGCACGACTGGATGTTGTGCCAGCCAGCGCTCCTCGCTGTAACTGAGTTCCAGTTTGTGATCGGTGAGCAGAATGTCGCTGCCGGCACTCCAGCGTTTGGCGATGTCTTCCCGGATGCTTACAGGAACCGCCATCAGCATCGCATTGATGATGCCGAGCAGTTGTGGATTGTTTTTGTTCACCGCGAAACTGAAACCGTGGGCTTCGTGTTTGCCGAAGTTGGCCATGCGGATGTTGTTCAGGTAGCCCTTGTTGATCATGTAATGGGTTGAAATGGTATCGCCCAGAAACACATCGGCCTGGTCGAAGGCCACGGCGTTGATCGCATTCTGGTAGGACGGATAGGACGTGATGATTGCCTTCGGATAAAGCGCTTTGACTTCTTCCTGCGGCAAGTAGTGATAGACCATGCTCAATCGCATGCCGGCGAGGCCATCGGTCAACGACCTGGTTTCACCTTCGCGTGTCACCAGTACCGGTTGATCCACGGCATAGGGTGCGGAAAGGACAATGTTGTCATTGTGGGCTTCAAACCCGTTGGCAGTTCCCAGAAGGTCAATCTTGCCGCTTTCCAGTGCCTCGATGGCAGCATTTCTGGTCGCAAAGCGTTGAACCCTGACCGGCAAGCCGGTGACAGTACCAAGGATGCCTGCGTAATCGGCAGTGAAACCTTCATAATCCTGGCCGCTGAGTGTCAGGTCGAAGGGTGGATAATCCGGTGCTGACGTTCCAAGGACCAGCGCGCGTTTATGCTCGAGCCATTGCCGTTGCGTGGCATCCAGCCAGATCTCCAGGGTGCCGGCCGTGGAGCGACTCAACAGGGCATAGTTTTCAGCGCCCTGTGCCGCGAACAATGAAGTGCTCAGGCACAAGCCTGCGATCATCAGTATCAGGTAATCCGTCAGGCGGCTGGGCATGGTTTTTCTCACACCAAAGCGTTGCGCTTCGCCATTTCGATGAGTTCGACCAGGGATTTGGCTTTGAGCTTTTGCATAAGACGTTTCTTGTAAGTGCTGACAGTCTTGTTGCTCAGGAACATGCCTTTGGCGATTTCCTTGTTGGTGCGGCCTTGTGCAAAAAGTTGCAATACCATCAGCTCACGGTCGTTGACTGACTTGAATAGTTCCAGTTCGGCCCAGCGAATATCATCACTTCGTACAGGGTTCAGCGCCTCGCTCGGGAAATAGTTGTAACCCGACAATACCGCTTTTATCGCGCTGACCAATTCACTGAGTTCTTCCTGTTTGCATACATAGCCCGAGGCCCCGGATTGCATGCAACGAATACCGAAAAGGGTCGGGCATTGTGCAGTTAAAACCAGTGTTTTCAGCGGAGTGCTCATGGCGTTGAAGCGGGCAAGTACTTCCAGCCCGTCAAGTTTGGGAATGCTGATATCGAGAATGACCAGATCAGGCATGCACTCGCGAACCATTTGCATGGCGTCGACCCCGTTATCGGTTTCGCCAACGACTTTAAAACCTTCGTGTTCCAGCAGCATGCGAACGGCAAGTCGGATGACAGGGTGATCGTCGACGATAAAAACGGAGTTCATAATCAAATCCCATGCGAGCTCAATAAAGCGCGCACCTTAGCTCAGATAGTCGAGGTGACGTACAAACAGCTGCGGCTGTACCTGCAATATAGGAAAGTTCCTACAAGTGATAAAGAATAGCCTTACGTGGTAACTAGGTTTTTGATGAGGGTGAATAAAAGTTACTTTGTATGTTTGTGTTTGGCAGGAAGTTTACTTCGGGGCTTTTACTGCTTTTTTTGACTGTTTTAAATTGGCTTTCAATGGTTATGTCAAGGTCAATAGTTGTATAAATTCAGATTGTTTCAATGGTTTTATCAAGTAACCAAGTAAAGGAAGGTCGTGAATGTTTGCCGAGTTTTCTATGCCATCCAGTTCTGCGGACGTCAGGCTGCTCAGCAGGATTGCTTGCCTGATCATTCCAAGCTCGCTGGCCAGTTTGACCAGCTCGATTCCAGGCATGTCCGGCAGACATTGGTCACACAATAAAATATCGAACGGCTGCTCGGCGCGGTTCATTTCCTGAAACGCACCTTGGGCACAATCGGTTGTAATCAGTCGGGTAAAACCAAAACTTTCTAATAAATATTGTGTTGCCCTGAGCTGAAACGGATGGTCTTCCACCAGCAAGATGCGCAGATTGTCCTTTATCATCTTTACCACGCTTATGATGTTGTACAAAAATAGTCGTGATTGTTTCCTGACAACTCTGAACAATCGATCAGTTCACTCGACATTGGCTGTAGGGATATTCCGCGAACGTTGAATGCTCTTGAGTTATCCGCGGTTAATCGGCCATTACGAATGACGTAATGGCCGATCTGGCTCAGTGACTGGAGCGCCCGGTCATCTCCAGCGCCATATCGCTGGCGTAGCTGTCGGTCATGCCGGCGATGAAGTCGATCATTCGTAGAAACGAGGTGTGTAAAGGGCCATGCGGGTCGGGCGCGTTGTTGCCCAGTAGGTCGAGAATCCGCCGACTCTTGAAGGATGGCGTGCGACCGTCATGCTGCTCCAGTGCCGCACCGCAAAAGGCGTTGAGCAAAATTTCCAACGTGGTGTAGGCACCGATCTCGTGCAAGGTCTTGCGTTTGTCCTGGAAGATTTTTTTGCGCGCCATGTCTTTTGCATTCAGGACGCAACGCTTGGCAGGGCCGTGCATGTGCTCCACCAGATCCCCGGGGAGCGTTCCGGCCAGCAAGGTGTGCTGCTGCTCGACGAAGGCGCGGGCAGCGGCATTGGTCAGGTGCTCGATGGCCTTGCCACGCAAAATCGCCAGTTTGCGCCGACGTGAATCCCTGGGGCCGAGCTGGCGATAGGTTTCCGGCAAATCGTCACCCACCAGGTCCAATAACAGGGACTCGACTTCGGCGTATTCCAGCAACTCCATTTCCAGGCCGTCTTCCAGATCGATCAGCGCGTAGCAGATGTCATCGGCGGCTTCCATCAGGTACACCAGCGGGTGGCGCGCCCAGCGCTGGTCTTCAAGTTGTGGCAGGCCAAGCTTCTGGGCAATCTGCTCCAGCAGCGGCAGCTCGCTTTGATAGCAGCCGAATTTGTGCTTTTTGTAACCCAGCGAATCGGCGTGCTTGGCCGTCCATGGGTATTTCAGGTAAGTGCCGAGCGTGGCGTAGGTCAATCGCGTGCCGCCATCGAACTGGTGGTACTCCAGTTGAGTCAGTACCCGAAAGCCTTGGGCGTTGCCTTCGAAATTGAGGAAGTCATTGCGCTCGGCTTCGCTCATCGCGTCCAGCCAGCCCCGGCCAGCGGCTTGTTGGAACCAGTGGCGAATCGCATCTTCGCCAGAGTGACCAAACGGTGGGTTGCCGATGTCATGGGCCAGGCAGGCCGATTGAACGACCATTCCCAGGTCGCTGGGGTCGCACCAGTCTGGCAGGGCGTTGCGAATGGTTTCGCCGACGCGCATCCCCAGCGATCGGCCGACGCAACTGACTTCCAGCGAGTGCGTCAGGCGAGTGTGAATGTGGTCGTTGCTGGACACCGGATGAACCTGGGTCTTGCGTCCGAGGCGGCGGAACGCACCTGAGAAAATGATCCGGTCATGGTCTTTGTGAAAAGGGCTGCGGCCGAGCTCTTGCGGGCTATGCAGCGGCTTCCCAAGGCGTTCGCGGGTAAGCAGGGTATGCCAATCCAAGGCTGGTTCTCTCCGTCAGGTGACTGATGAGCCTAGCTTCCCGGTTCACACTGCGACCTGCAAGTGGCACGCGGGATGACCCCCTCGATGAAGAGGTTCATCCCGCATGTTTTTGCTGCGTACAAACAGCAGCGTGGCCGCTACTGTTTGCGCGAGGAGCCTTGCATGACCAGCTTGACCAGAGGTCCCAGGGTGGTGCCCAGTCGAACCAGCCGGGTCAGGCTGCTGATGCCACCGCCATGTTTTGCGCCCTTGCCGGTCAGAAAACCAAGCAAGGTGACGGCGGCCACACCCCACAGTGGAGCGTGCTTGATACCGAAACCGTCCTGCAAATTTTGCGTCATGCCGCGAACACGCTGCAGGGGCTGCAGCAGTTGGCCCGATTCATGGCGGATTTCCTGGCGATGCATTTCCATGCGCAGGCGGATCAGCGCCTTGCGCATTTCCGTACGCGAACTGTTTCTTGGAAGTTCAGGCAGGTTCATGGCAGCAGACGCTCCCGATCATTGGCCAGTTCTTCCAGGGTGCCATGGAAGGGCGAGGATTCATCGAAGATGGCCGCTCTCAAGCGCATGCCGCAGAAGATCGCTGCCAGGGTATAGAACACGCAGAGCCCGATAATCGCCGCCAGACGATAGGTGTCCCAGAACAGAATCAGCACCAGCGTTGATAGCCCCACGAGCAACAGCAAGGCAAATACCAACGCCAGGCCTGCAAACAGCAGCAAGCTTACGGTGCGGGCCTTCTGCTCTTGCAACTCAATGCCAAACAGTTCGACGTGACTGTGCAGCAAGCCAAGGAATGCAGCACCCAGGCGCCGCGATGAGGAACTTGGGCTGGTCTCGGGCGAGACGGGGTCACCGATCGCCATAATCAGCGCCGTGTCGCCAGAAGGCCAATCAGGAAACCCACGCCGGCGGCAATCCCGACCGATTGCCAAGGGTTGGCCTGGACATAATCTTCAGTGGCGGTGACGGCAGCTTTGCCGCGTTCGCGCAGGGAGTCTTCAGTCAGTTTCAAGGTTTCCCGTGCCCGCAGAAGACTGTCGTGGATCTGGTCTCGCAGCTCATCCGCCTGATCACCGGCCAGAGACGCGGTGTGCTCGAGCAACCGTTCGGTGTCGCTGACCAGTGTCTGAAAATCGCTCATCAGGATTTCTTGAGCAGTCTTTGCCTTGATGCTGGCCATTGGTGATCTCCATAAGTGGCTTTCTGAAACGTTCGAGTATGAGCCTTGCGCGAAGGTTCAGTACAAATGACTGGTACAACTTTTGCTGTGTCGTGGTGCGCCGGCCTGTCCGCATGCGCTGTTGCTGGGCAAGGTTTGCCTGAAACCATAACTCAAACAATCGAACCCCGCGCGATTTGTCCGGCCCCGATCGGACTTGACGAACCCTGTGCCTCAAAGCGGTTCATCGGGAGTGAGCTAGTCGTTTTGATAGGTCACAACTTGGTGCATGGATTGCCCGCGCGAACTGCTTTGGTGCTTTTTTCAGCCTTAAGGTCTGCCAAATCCATGGAAAATATGCAAAGCGCTGTGGACAGCCTGGTCCATAGTTCCAACACGTTGTTCATTCTGATCGGCGCCGTCATGGTTCTGGCCATGCACGCCGGGTTCGCCTTCCTCGAAGTCGGAACGGTCCGACAAAAAAACCAGGTCAACGCATTGTCGAAAATCCTCAGCGACTTTGCGATTTCAACGTTGGCTTACTTCTTTATAGGCTATTGGATCTCCTACGGTGTCACCTTTATGCAACCGGCGGCGGTGATCAATGCCGATCATGGATACGCTCTGGTGAAGTTTTTCTTTTTGCTGACTTTCGCCGCGGCGATCCCGGCAATCATTTCCGGAGGTATCGCCGAACGGGCGAGATTCGTGCCGCAACTGTGTGCGACGGCACTCATCGTGGCGTTCATTTATCCCTTCTTTGAAGGCATCGTCTGGAATGGCAATTTTGGTTTGCAAGCCTGGCTGCTGGCGCATTTCGGCGCCGGTTTCCACGACTTTGCCGGTTCTGTTGTCGTCCATGCCATGGGCGGCTGGCTGGCACTGGCCGCGGTGTTGTTGCTGGGACCACGCAATGGGCGCTATCGCGAAGGGCGGTTGGTGGCGTTCGCACCGTCGAGTATTCCGTTCCTGGCATTGGGCTCGTGGATTCTCATTGTCGGCTGGTTCGGTTTCAACGTGATGAGTGCGCAAACCTTGCAGGGGGTCAGCGGGCTGGTGGCGATCAACTCCCTGATGGCCATGGTCGGGGGCACAATGGCGGCCCTGATTGTCGGCCGCAACGATCCCGGCTTTCTGCACAACGGCCCATTGGCCGGACTGGTGGCGATCTGCGCCGGTTCCGACCTCATGCATCCGGTGGGAGCACTCGTGACCGGCGCCGTCGCCGGGGCACTGTTTGTCTGGTGTTTTACCGCCGCGCAAAGCAAATGGCATATCGACGATGTATTGGGGGTCTGGCCGTTGCATGGCTTGTGCGGTGTGTGGGGCGGGATCGCCTGCGGCATCTTCGGCCAGAGCGAATTGGGTGGGCTGGGGGGCGTGAGCCTGATCAGCCAGTTGATCGGTACCGCGTCAGGTGTGATGGTGGCGTTGGCCGGCGGCTTTGCCGTGTACGGCACGATCAAGGCGTTCCACGGTTTGCGACTGAGTCAGGAAGAGGAGTACTACGGCGCGGATTTGTCGGTGCACAAGATCGGTGCTGTCAGTCAGGATTGACCCTTCCACCGCCTTCGGCCCGGGCTGGAAATCGAGCCGGAGGCGGTAGCGGTCCCTGGCTACAGGCCAGATATTACAATGGCTCGACGGTTTTTCAGGGCAGGCCTAGAATGGTCACTTAATTTCTTCGGTTGAGCCCTCATGCTTCCTGAATGTCAGTTGTTCGGCACCCTGGGGTGCCATCTCTGTGAAGTGGCCGAAGCCATGCTGATGGAATTCGTCGAGCGTGGTCTGCTGGTGGAACTGGTGGATATTGCCGACGACGAAACCTGGTTTGCGGCTTACAGCCTGCGCATTCCGGTGTTGCGCCGGGTCGATACAGGGGCTGAACTGGGTTGGCCCTTCAGTGCCGATGATGTGGTGGCATTTTTGCGGTAGAAATTTTCCCGGCACGACGTTCCCGCCTGTCGAACTTTGCGATTGATCCTCTTGGCTTGAAGGATGGTATTCGGATACTGTATGCGCATACAGTTATTCGCAATGCAGCCTTGCCGCCGCCGGTTATCGGCTGAAGCGTGCGGGTGCGGGCGTGAGAGGGAAGAATCGTGGTCAATGTCGAGCAATTGAAAAGCAGCGTCAACCTGATGTCGGTGGACGTGGTACGTGAGGCGGTCCTCGAGTTGCGTCTGGACGGTCTGGTAACGGAGGGAAAAACTCCGTTCAACAAGGTCCACTTCAATACCTGTTTTGCAGAAATCGAAGCCTTGTTCCAGCGTGCTGGCTATCACCGGCAACTGGATGTGGTGGGCTATCAGGGCTTGTTGTATGCGCTCTACGATCCGGGGCGTTGGGAGGCGGTCGATGTACTGCGCTGGCTGAAGGAGTACACCGAGGCAGCGGCGCGCAGGCAGATTCCAGCCTGAAGAATCTCTGCTAGGTTCGCCCCCGTTGCTGTTGGATAATGCCGTTCTGCATTGAGGGTTAGAACGTTCGTATGTCCACTTCATCTTTTTCTGCCGCACACAGCCAGGCCAGCACGCTCTATTTGCCACCTGGCCCGTGGCGGACCGTAATTGAATGCCTGTGCGAGCATTTCAGCGCCATCAGTCGTGATCAGTGGCTGGACAGGGTTGCGCGAGGCCGCGTTCTCGATGGGCACGGAGTGCCGATCGCCGTTGATCTGCCGTACAAGGAAGGTTTACGGATTCACTATTTTCGCGAAGTGCCAGACGAAAAAACCATCCCCGTGACGGAGTCGATCCTGTACGCGGATGAGCATCTGGTCGTGGCGGACAAACCGCATTTTCTTCCCGTGACCCCGGCCGGGGAATACGTGGAGCAGACATTGCTGAGACGGCTGATCCGCCGTCTCGATAATCCCCATCTGGTGCCCCTGCATCGCATCGACCGCCATACCGCTGGCCTGGTGCTGTTTTCCGCCAACCCGCAAAGTCGTTCGGCGTATCAGTCCCTGTTTCCAACACGGCAGATCGAAAAACGCTACGAAGCCATTGCCCGGGCATTACCTGATCTGTCTTTTCCGCTGATCCATAAAAGCCGACTGATTGATGGCGAACCGTTTTTCCGCATGCAGGAAGGTCCGGGCATCAGCAACACCGAGACGGCGGTGGAGGTCAGGGAAAAAAATGGCGATCTGTGGCGTTATGGGCTCTATCCGGTGACGGGCAAGAAGCACCAGTTACGGGTCCACATGACAGCTTTGGGCGCCAGCATTTGTAACGATCCGTTTTATCCCCAGGTACTCAAGGACGTGGAAGATGACTACGCCAATCCTTTGAAGCTACTGGCGCAAGGGCTGAAGTTTGTCGATCCGGTCAGTGGAGAGGACCGGGAATTCGAGAGCTCGATCACCCTGCAATGGTGATCCCGGAACTGAAATAGAATTTTCACCCGGGTTTGCAGTCATTTGATCATGCACCACAAATGTGGCGATCAATGATCCCGGAGCTGCGACACGCAATCCCGGGACTGTCCAAGCCTGGAGATACTCATGAAACGTACCGTTTTTGCTGGAATGTTCATTTGCGCTGCAATGCTGGCCTCTCCCGTTTTCGCCGCTGACAATGACCTTTGCGCCATCAAGCTTCAGGAGCTCAAGGACAAAGTAACGAGCCTGCCAGCCACATCCGAAAACACCACCATGGAAATCAAGCGGATGCAGGCAAGCGCTGAAGCAGCCCGGGCGGCCAACGATGACAAGAAATGCATCACCGAAGCCACACAAGCGTTGGCCCGGGTCGATAAACTGAACAACGAGCCGAATCCATAGCCCTTCGGTACTCATGAAACAGACAAAAAAATGCCCCGATTGGTCGGGGCATTTTTTTATCCGGTATTCACCGCGAAGATTACAGCTCTTTAACGGTACGAACCTGATCCTTGTTGATGCGGGTCTGTTTGCCATCCAGCTGTTCAAATTCGTAGAAGCCCGAATCATCGTCATATTGTGGCGTGTCGACGGCCTGGATTTCGCGACCGTCATTCAAGGTGATCACTGTAGGCGATGCGCAACCGGCGAGGGTGGCGAGGCCCAGTGCGAGCATGAAAGTGGCCAGGGTCCGTTGAGTCATGGTGTGTCTCCGAAATGAATTCTTTAGGTTACCTGAGCTTGAGACGTGAACGGCGCCTGCAAGTTCCTTGGGTAGTGTCAGTCTGACACAGTGTCGTGCGTGCTTAACAGGTCCGGCGTGTTGAGGTTGGCCAGGCGAGGGTCGTTATCGGGGCACTGCAGGGCAGTAGCGCCCAACTTGCGCATCAATCGCCCCGGGCTTCGTTCGCCCTCTTGCCAGGCACTTTCAAAGTCTGCGCGAAGGGCTACGGGGATGACGCACAGCAACGGTTCCCAGTGTTCGTCATGGCGCAACATCAACGGTTTGTCGGGATGCAGGCTGGCGGTTTCACGCATGCTGGCAAGCAGGGCAGCATCGATGCGGGGAACGTCACATGGCAAGACCAATAAATGCGAATGGCGGGCTGCTTTCAAGCCAGCACGAATGCCGGCCAGCGGCCCAGGAAAGTCGCCTTCGTCGTCATGAACCAACTGGTCGGCGTAGGCAGCGTACTTATCCATGTTGCGATTGCAGGAAATGATCAGGTCATCGCTCAGGGGGCGCGTCTTGCGATGCAAATGCGCGATCAGCGGCTCGCCGTGCCATTCCAGTAACCCTTTGTCCTGTCCGCCCATGCGTTGGCCGCGCCCGCCTGCCAGGAGCAGAATGGAGCAGGACGGCAATTGTGCAATCGAAGTCATGGCAGTTCTCCAGGGGGGCGGCGAAAAAAGGGGGCGCTGTGATATAACACCGGGCTGTTTCTCCTACAACTGGACGAGCCTATGAAAGCCAAGGCTGATGTACCTTTCGCGCCGCTGAACATTGCGGTGTTGACGGTCAGCGACACCCGTACCCTGGAAACCGATACATCAGGTCAGGTATTTGTCGACCGTTTGACGGCGGCCGGCCATAACCTGGCGTGCCGTGTACTGCTCAAAGATGATCTCTACAAAATTCGTGCGCAAGTCGCCAACTGGATTGCCGACGAGGTCGTGCAGGTCGTGCTGATCACTGGCGGCACCGGTTTCACCGGTCGCGACAGTACTCCGGAAGCGGTGAGCTGCCTGCTCGATAAACAAGTTGATGGGTTCGGTGAACTGTTCCGCCAGATCTCCGTGGCGGACATCGGCACGTCTACGGTCCAGTCCCGCGCCTTGGCTGGCCTGGCGAATGGCACGCTGGTCTGCTGCTTGCCTGGTTCGACCAATGCGGTGCGTACCGGTTGGGACGGCATTCTTGGCGAGCAGTTGGATTCACGCCATCGCCCATGCAACTTCGTCACTCATTTGAAACAGGCAGCCCCTTGTGAATCCCGTGGGTAAGCCGGGCAAGACCGGTAGCCTGATGCCCGTTGAGGCAGCACTGGCGCGGTTACTGGAAATGGCGGACGCCACGAGAATTCTTCAACGTGAACGCTTGCCGTTGGCTCAGGTTCAGGGTCGTGTGTTGGCGGATGATCTGCTGTCGACGCTGGATCTCCCGCCGTGGCCGAACAGTGCCATGGATGGCTATGCGCTACGTATTGCTGACTGGACCGGAGAACCACTGGTTGTCAGCCAGAAAATTTTTGCAGGCAAGGTTCCCGAGCCCTTGCAGCCAGGCACCTGTGCCCGGATATTCACCGGGGCGCCTGTTCCCGCCGGCGCCGATTGTGTCGAGATGCAGGAAAACGCTGAAGTCCAGTCGGACGAGCGAGTAGCGTTTACCGAAGTCATGAACCCCGGGCAAAACATTCGACCACAGGGCCAGGAAACGACTGTCGGAGAACTGGTTTTGCCAGCGGGTACGCGCCTGGGGCCGATCGAGCAAGGTTTGGCTGCGTCGTTGGGTTGTGCTGAGCTGGATGTGGTTCGCAAGATCCGCGTCGCGGTTCTGTCCACTGGCGACGAGTTGATTGAGCCAGGTCAAGCATTAGGCCCAGGGCAGATCTATAACAGTAACCGCGTGCTGCTCTGCAGTTGGCTGCAGCGTTTGGGTTGTGAAGTGGTCGATGCCGGTATTCTTCCAGACGATCTTGTCACCACGCGCGCGCGACTCGGCGAACTGAAAGATGTCGATTTGATTCTCTCGACCGGCGGTGTATCGGTGGGTGAGGCCGATTTTCTGGGCATTGCCTTGCGGGAAGAGGGTGAGTTGAGTTTGTGGAAGCTCGCTATCAAGCCGGGCAAGCCGCTGACATTTGGACATTTTCGTGGCGTTCCAGTCATCGGTCTGCCCGGTAACCCGGCGTCGACGCTTGTGACCTTTGCCTTGTTGACCAGGCCTTATCTTTTGCGTCGTCTGGGCGTCAAGGATGTCGCGCCGTTGAACATGCAAGTGCAATGCGGCTTTGACTGGCCCATTGCAGGCAATCGACGCGAATACTTGCGCGGTCGCCTTGAGAACGGTCGGGCGATCATCTACAAAAATCAGAGCTCTGGCGTGCTGCGCAGTGCCGCCTGGGCTGATGGACTGGTTGAAGTCATGGAAGGGCGCACGTTGGTCGCAGGTGATAGCGTTAGTTTCATTCCGTTGAGTGAAGTATTGATTTGATTCTCGCGGCAATGAAAGCTCGCAAGCCCGGTTGACGAAACCGGGTTTTGCGTTTGGGTGGCTTAATGAGCCAGCAGCAGTGTGACAAGCTGATCGAAGCGACTGTTGGCGATCCAGCCAAGCAGTCCCAGGACCACCGCCGTTCCGCCCGCGGAATAGGCGAGTCTGTGTTTTATTGACCTGACGTCATTGCGCACTTCTTCCATGTCCTTGCGAATGTATTTCAGGTGTGTCTCCAGCTCGATGACGCGAGGTTCCATATCGACTTCTCCCTTGGGTTTTTTGCTGCTTGCGAAATCCGTCATCTGATCAGTGCGTTGTGTAGCGGTGGGCACGACCGGCATCACTGGAAGCCTGATGTCATGGTTTTGCATGGCACGTCCTTGTGTTTGTCCTGCTGCTGAGTGAAATCCGTAGACACCAAGGTGTACCAATCACAGGTATTGGTCAATTGAGCGGATTCCTAAGGTTTTGTGGGAAAAATCCCGTCTTGAAGGGCTTCTAGGGCGCCCGTCTGGAAAAAGATCGTCAGCGTGCAACTTTTAGTGGGGGCAAGGAGGTCAACATCTTTCATACGCCATTCAATTCCGGGAGTGAACACCATGAGTGAACGCAAGGCGCTGTTGATTCTGCATGGCAAGCAGGCGCTCAACGAGGATGTGCGCGCTGCCGTTGAAGCCAGGCGTGAACAGGGTTGGGAGCTCGCCGTTCGATTGACCTGGGAAGCTGGCGATGCGCAGCGCCTGGTGGAAGAGGCACTGGCCGCGGGTTACCCGAAAATCGTTGCGGGCGGGGGCGACGGCACCTTGCGTGATATTGCCGAGGCCATGGCCGCGCAGTCGACGCAGGCAAGCCTGGTGCTGATGCCTCTTGGAACGGCCAATGACTTTGCGCGCGCCGCTGGCGTTCCTCTGGAACCTGCTCTGGCTCTGGATCTACTGGACGTCGCTGCGAGTTCCATCGATCTGGGGGAGGTCGGTGGGCAAGTCTTTCTCAACATGGCTACGGGGGGATTCGGCAGTCAGGTCACAGCCAATACTTCCGAGGACCTGAAAAAGGTGCTCGGTGGTGCGGCCTATCTGTTCACCGGTTTGTCACGGTTCAGTGAGCTGCACGCCGCTTACGGTGAACTGCAGGGGCCGGACTTTCATTGGAGCGGAGAGCTGCTGGCCCTGGGCATCGGCAATGGCCGGCAGGCTGGCGGCGGACATGAATTATGTCCGCAAGCCCTGGCGGACGATGGACTGCTCGATATCAGCATTTTGCCAGCGCCACAGGAAGTGGTCGGGACCTTGAAAAGCTTGCTGACGGATGGATTCGGCATCGATAGCATGTTTGTCCGCGCCCGACTGCCGTGGGTCGAGATCAAGGTGGCTGAGGGGTTGTACATCAACCTCGATGGCGAACCGCTGGAGGGTGACAATCTGCGCTTCTGCGCGCAGCCGGGAGCATTGCGAGTGCATCTGCCGGTCGACTCTCCATTGTTGAGCGTAAATGAGGTCGTCAATCGTCCAGACTGATGATTTGCTCGCGCACGGCAAACAACACCAGGCCAGCCACATCGTAGATCTGCAGGCGCTTCATGATTTGCGAGCGGTGGGTCTCGACCGTCTTGACGCTCAAGCCCAAGCCGTTGGCAATTTCCCGAGTGGATTTCCCGCGAACGATCAGGCGCAGGATTTCCAGTTGGCGGGCGGTCAGGTTGTGCGAGTCTGCCGGGGCCGGGTGTTTCTGGTTGCGGGTCAGTGCCTGGTTGATCACGGTATGGGCGATCGCCGGGCTGAGGTAGCGTTCATTGTTACGCAAGGCTTGCAGCGCATGCTCCAGTTCAGTAGCCGTCGTGTCTTTGAGTAAATAGCCGTGGGCCCCGGATTCGAGCGCTTGCATGATCAGCGCGGGGTCAGTGTGCATCGACAGGATCAGCACCTTGCTTTGCGGGCGAATCCTTTTGAGTTGCTGCAAGGCTTCAAGGCCGCCGGTCTGCTTCATGGAAATATCCAGCAGGACGATATCCGGGGACAGGTGTTCGACCATCGCGAGCAATTGTGAGCCGTCATTGGCCTCGCCAATGACGTCGTAGCCAGGAAGGTCCAGCACCAGGGCGCGCACGCCAGCCCTGATCAGCGAGTGGTCATCCACCAGAAGTAAGTGACAAGTCAATGCATAACCTTATTCGTACTGGCCCGCTCAAGCGCACGGGGCGCCCAGGGGAAGAGTGCTTGGATTTGCGTGCCTTTGCCAGGCTCGCTGGTAACGGTCAATGTACCGCCCAGCTGGCTGATCCGCTCCGACATTCCAGCCATTCCGCGCTGCCCCTCGCGGCCCGGATCAATGGCAGGCGCAAAACCTTGGCCGTCATCACTGATCAACAAGCTCAATCCCTGGGGCAAGCGTTTAAGACACACCAGCAGATTCTTTGCCTCAGCATGTCGCAGCATATTGGTGACGGCTTCCTGGGTAATGCGAAATGCCGCGACGGCCATTTCTTCCGGTATGCCGGTCAGGCGTTGATGGCATTCCAGGCTCCAATGCACCGGGGAGTTGGCCAGCGTCTTGAGTAAATGCGCGCGCAGACTGGCTTCGAGGCCCAGGCTGGTCAGTTGCCGAGGATTGAGGATGGCCGATACGTCGCGCACTTTGGCGAGCGTCTCCTCCAGCGTGTCGCAAAGTACCGCACATTGCCCCTGAAGCTCTTCCGGCATTCGGCGTTTGAGCCAGTCACTTTGCAGTTTTGCAGCAGTCAGCAATTGGCCGATGTCGTCATGCAGCTCCCGACTCAGGCGATGGCGCTCGTTCTCCTGAACTTGCAGGAGTCGGTCGGCGAGTTCTTGCGGTTGAAACTTGATCGACTTGCGCGACAGGCGATATTGCACCCAGACACAGCCAAGTGCCGCGATATCCAGTATCAGCAGGCCGAGGGGCAGGCGAGTGGACAGGCCGTAGATGAGCAGACTGCCGAGCGTCGAGCTGGCACATAGCAATAGCGTGAACCGGCGAGCGTTTTCTCGTGAGGGTGGCCACATGGTGATTGACTTGAAACTGGCGTACATAGCGGATGGAGCCAATGGAGGTTCGCTGCGGGCAGACCGGTCATGGCTGACGGATCTCTGTTTTGTAGTGTCATGCATGGACTTCAACGGGACGTACTATCTGAATGAGAAATCCAGGATGGAACTTGGTCGTTGCAGTCACCCACAATCACATCGCCATTAATTGACGTCAACTAATGGGCGCCATAATAACACCGAACATACCGTTGGTCGCGCTTGGGTTATATGTCCAGGAAGTCAGGAAACAGTCCGTTTTGTACGGTAGTTCCATGTTGGGAAATGTGTGGTCGCTGCTGTCACCGGTTCCCCTTGAACATAGGGGTTTGGATCCATTTGCGCCAAGCGACGCTCTGAACGAGCTGGCAGGAAAAACGCAGGAATAATGGTTTGTTCGAAGATGTCGTTAATGGGTACGTAATGTTCAATTACGACCTGTACTTGGCCAGGTTATATAGCGCCGTTGGCCACAAACACATGGAGTTGCGCTCTATTGATGGCATTCAAGCCTGGCGTTCCATATAGGAAACGAGTGTAAACGGTCTGGAATTAACCGCAGGCTGGAAATGCTGCTGACCGACCTGGAAGGCGAACGCTTCGATCAGGGTCGTCTGTTCGCTTTCGTCGAGACTGAGTTGGCCGGTCTTCTGATCGATCAACTCAAGTTGCCAGGCGATCAACGTCAGGCAGTCCTTGAGTGCGGCCAGGGCTTCGTCGTGCAGATCCATGTGATGCTGCGCATGATTGAGCAAGCCGTGGATGTGCAACGAAAACTCTGAAACGGCCGCCAGTGCGAGGGCATCGGCCTTGCTGGCGAGCTTGAGAAGGGTGCTGAGCAAGCAGTCGATGGCGTCCTTGTCATTGCTGATCAGTTGCAGGTGACTGAGGCATTCTTCGGTTTTGGCCAGGAGGGTTTCGGCTTCGACAAGAAACTCCGGGACCCGCTTTGCCCATTCTGTGCGATTGTTCGGCATGCTTATCTCCACAACGTCATGTCAAATGAGGGGATGTCGTGTGTGTCGACGAGGACGATTGTCGCCCCGGCGTAACCGGGTCGTCGTGAGATCGCGCTCTGGCCGGCAGGAGAGCAGGCTGGAGAAGTCAAAAGGGTAGCTGGCCACTTACTTGCGATCGCACACAAAAGCCTGACTCCGTTCATGCAATGAGAATGGCGTCACATTAATGGCTATTGGATATCGCGAATATCAGGTTGCACCTGATTGTTGCTAGGGGAATCCCTTACGCAACGGAACCTGACGCGTAAACTATTGTCGCGCCTGGGAAATGTAGCAGATGAAAATACAACGCCAGTAAAGCATGATGTTAATGTGACATCAATGTTTGGACGCGGCATTTTGAACAGGGTCAAGGTCCGGCAAATACAGCCGATAACCCTCTATTAGTGATTTCATCAGTACAAGCCCAGGAGTGATTGATGGCCGGCATTCTCGATACGGTAGACCAACGTACGCAACTGGTGGGTGAGAATCGCCTGGAAATTCTGATGTTCCGGCTTGCCGGGCGGCAATTGTTCGCAATTAACGTGTTCAAAGTGCAAGAAGTCCTGCAATTGCCAAAGTTGACGTTGATGCCCCAGCGGCATCCGTTTGTGTGCGGTGTGGTCAACCTGCGTGGCCAGACTCTGCCAGTGATCGACCTGTCCCAGGCGATCGGCATGCGTCCACTGGTGCCCGGCCCTGGCAGCACGATCATCGTCACTGAGTACAACCGCTCGGTGCAGGCATTCCTGGTTGGAGGTGTGGATCGCATCGTCAACATGAACTGGGAAGCGATTTTGCCGCCGCCGACCAGCGCCGGTCGCCAGCATTACCTGACTGCCATCAGTAAGGTCGATGACCAATTGGTGGAAATCATTGATGTCGAAAAGGTCCTGGCCGAAATCGTCCCTTATAACGCCAAGGTGTCCCGCGACAAGCTTGATGATCCGGTGCTGGAGCGCGCCCGTGGTCGTGAAGTACTGCTGGTGGATGACTCCAATGTGGCGCTGGCGCAACTGCGCGACACGTTGGGTCAGCTAGGGGTGAAAATGCACATCGCCAGCGACGGTTTGAAGGCGCTGAACATGCTCAAGGCCTGGGCCGATACGGGTGTGAACATGACCGACAAACTGCTGATGGTCTTTACCGATGCGGAGATGCCGGAAATGGACGGTTATCGCCTGACCACGGAAATTCGCAATGACCCGCGCTTGCGCGGTCTGTATGTTGTGCTGCACACGTCGTTGTCCGGCAGTTTCAATGATTCGATGGTCAAGAAGGTCGGCTGTGACAACTTCCTCTCCAAGTTCCAGCCGGACAAACTCGTCGACGTGGTGCGCCAGCGCCTGATGCTCGACGCCGTTCCAGCCTGACCTTCGCACATGAGGCTGGCGTTGAGTCAGCCTTTGATTCGGCGATCAAGCTCGTATAGGGTGGCGTTTTTGGTCCATCAGGGAGCTGGTCATGCTGCGTCTGAGTGCGCTTTATCGTTATCCGTTGAAATCCGGCAAGGGCGAAATCCTGCAACAGATCGGTCTCGACAAGCTTGGCCTCGACGGGGATCGACGCTGGATGCTGGTGGACGAGGCCAGCGGGCGTTTCCTGACCCAGCGAGCGGTGGCGAAAATGAGTCAGCTGTCGGCGTTGTGGAATGCTGCTGGCGGCTTGACCCTCAGTGCCCCGGGCCATGCGCCGATTGATATCGCCTTGCCCGCCAGCGAAGCCGAACTGCGCGGTGTGACCATCTGGCGCGATACGCTGCGTGTGCCCGATGCCGGTGACGCCGCAGGTGCCTGGGTCAGTGAATTTATCGGTAAACCGACACGCCTGGTGCAAGTGCCACTCGACCGTGCAAGAACCACCCAGGCCGGATATGGCAAGGATGACGATCAGGTTGCGTTCGCGGATGGCTTTCCGTTGTTGTTGATCGGGCAGGCGTCGCTGGACGATCTGTCGGAAAAAGTCGGGCGGCCTATGGAAATGCTGAGATTTCGCCCGAATCTGGTGATCGAAGGCGCTGATGCGTTTGCCGAAGATGGCTGGAAGCGTATTCGCATTGGTGAAGTCGAATTCCGAGTGGTCAAGCCGTGTTCACGTTGCATCCTGACCACCATCGACCCTCAGACCGGCGAACGCAACGCCGATCGCGAACCGTTCGCCACTTTGCAAAAATATCGGTCCGAAGCGGATGGCGCGATGTTCGGGCAAAATCTGGTCAACGACGGTAATGGCCGGCTGGAAGTCGGCATGCCGGTGACCATCCTTGAATAGAATCGGTGAATAAAAAAATGCCCACGTCCTTGGATGCGGGCATTTTTTTGCGCTGTGAAACCCAGGGGATCAGCCGTGGTATTCGCACAGGTAAGCGGTGTCGACGGCCACTTTCAGCTGGAACTTGCTATTGGCAGGCACGTTGAACTGGCTGCCGGCGGCGAAGGTTTCCCAGTCGTTGCTGTCTGGCAGCTTGACGGTCAGGGCGCCGGACACCACGTGCATGACTTCACGCTGGGCAGTGCCGAATTCGTATTCGCCCGGAGCCATGACGCCGATGGTCGCCGGACCGTCAGCGGTGCCAAAGGCGATCGACTTGACAGTGCCGTCGAAGTACTCGTTGACTTTAAACATGGGCGATTCCTCGAAAAGGGCTAAAAATGGCCGGCCAGTATGCACAAGGCCTTTGTTGGCGTCACCTGTCTAAAGCGGCAGAACCAGTGGTAGCAGTCGTGCGGTATTGCGAGCGTCTTCCAGCGCCCGATGCTGCTGACCGGTAAATTGCAGACCGGCCAGTTGCAAGGCGCCATTGAGGCCCAGCGGACGTTCCAGCCGTCGGGCTTTGGCAAAGCGTTGTTTGAGATTCATGTGCTGGATGCGACTCAAGACGCTGTCGAGTTGCAGGCGCTGCCATTCCTGCAGCAATTGCTTGCGATCGTAATCGCCCCAACTGGCCCAGCCTTCGAGGCGGCTGTGATGTTGGCCGAGCCAACGCTCGAACAAGGGCCAGACATCGCCCAAGGGTTGCGCGGTATCGATGTTGGCTTGGGTGATGTGCGTCAGGTCCCGGCAAAATGGCGTGAGCAACGGTCGGCGCGTTGGGCGGACAAATCGCTGGAAATGATCCAGTTCACGTCCCTTGCGATCCACCAGGGTGGCACCGATTTCGATGATTTCCATTTCTGTAACGGGCCAACCACCCTCGTCGGTGGTGGCTTCCAAATCAATGACCAGCCAATGAGGCATCGCAGGGTTCCTGGTATCCGCGTCCTGATAGCCTTTGAGCGTAGCCAAACCCGGCGGTTCCGCCTAGCGGCTTATTCGACCTCCAACAGAATCTGGCGGTTTTTCACCTGGTCGCCGACCCGAACCTGCAAGCGCTTGAGCACGCCGTCGATGCCGGATTTGAGCGGATGCTCCATTTTCATCGCCTCGAGCACGACCAAAAGCTGGCCTTTGCTGACGGCGCTGCCCTCGCTGACCAGCACGTCGACGATCGCGCCGTCCATCGGCGCCTTGAGGGTGCCTGAACTGACGTTGGCCTGGCTGCTGACCCGGGCCTGGGTTCGGTCCTCCAGCGCCAAGCTGCCGGGGCGGGTGAACAGGCACAGTTGTTTGCCCTCAAGGCGATAGGCATGGCGTTGACGGATCCCGTCGATTTCCAGCGTGGCCCAGTGTCCGTCGCTGTGAATGAGCTTCACCTCAAGACTGTGGCCGACGGCTTCAATCCGGTAGATCTCTCCCGGTACGGCGTTCAACACCACCGACCATTGCTGATCCTCCAGGCCGAGGCGATAGTGCAGCGGCACGCTGGCGTTATTGCGCCACCCGGCCAATGAGGCACGGTGCGTCCCGGCCGAGGCCTGATAGAGCAGGGCGGCGGCGATTGCCAATTGCTCAGGGTTGGGCGCAAAGGGTTGCAGGCACGGATGATCGGCAAACGCTTGGGCGATCAATCCAGTGCTGAATTCTCCAGCGATGAATGCCGGATGTTGCAACAGGCTGGCGAGCAGGCGCTGATTGCTTTGCATGCCCAGCAGGACGCTGTCCTGCACCGCCCGCAGCAGCTTGCGCCGGGCCTCTTCGCGGGTGGCGCCGTAAGCAATGATTTTGCCCAGCATCGGGTCATAGAAGGGGCTGATGTTCTGACCCTCGATCAGACCGTGGTCGACCCGCACGCCGTCGCGCAAAGCGGGTTCCCACCCCGCAATGCGTCCGGTTTGCGGGAGGAAGCCTTGGGCGGGGTCTTCAGCATACAAACGCACTTCCATGGCGTGGCCGGTGAGTTGTACTTGCTCCTGACGCAATGGCAGCGGTTGGCCATCGGCAATGTTCAGTTGCCAGGCCACCAGATCAAGCCCGGTGATCAACTCCGTCACTGGATGTTCCACTTGCAGGCGGGTGTTCATTTCCAGAAAGTAAAACTGCCCCCGTGCATCGAGCAGGAACTCCACCGTGCCGGCGCCGACGTAATTCACGGCCCGCCCGGCCTTGAGCGCCGCTTCTCCCATGGCCTGGCGCAATACGTCAGTCATTACCGGGCAAGGGGCTTCCTCGATGACCTTCTGATGGCGACGCTGGATCGAGCAGTCCCGTTCACCGAGATAGATCAGGTTGCCATGCTGGTCGCCGAACAACTGCACCTCGACATGGCGTGGCTCGATCAACGCCTGTTCCAGAATCAGTTCACCGTTGCCAAAACCGTTCAGCGCTTCAGAGCGTGCCGTGCGGATCTGCTCCAGCAAAACCCTGCTGTCATGCACAAGGCGCATGCCCCGCCCGCCACCGCCGGCGCTGGCTTTGATCATCAACGGATAACCAATGCGTTCGGCTTCGCGGCTCAGGGTCGCGTCATCCTGAGCGGCGCCTTGATAGCCTTTGATGCAGGGCACACCCGCTTCGCTCATGGCGATTTTCGACAGGCGTTTGCTGCCCATCAGTTCAATCGCTTCAGGGCTGGGGCCGATGAAGGTGATGCCGGCCTCCCGGCAGGCGAGGGCGAATCCAGCGTTCTCCGAGAGGAAACCGTAGCCGGGATGGATGGCATCGCTGCCGGTGCGCCGGGCGGCGTCGATGATTGCCGGAATGTTCAAATAAGAGTGTTGCACCGGGGCCGGACCGATGTTGACGGCTTCGTCAGCCATTTCTACGTGCAGTGCATCGGCATCGGCATCGCTGAACACGGCGACGGTGCGATAACCCAGCGCCTGGGCGGTGCGTTGGATGCGGCAGGCGATTTCACCGCGGTTGGCGATGAGGATTTTGCTGAATCCGGGCATGGGATAGCTCTCTTGAGTTTGCAGTGCTTGTTCGGGCCTCATCGCTGGCAAGCCAGCTCCCACAGGTTGTGTGTGCGACACAGATTCCTGTGGCAGCTTTCACAGGTTGTGTGTGCGACACAGGTCCCTGTGGGAGCTGGCTTGCCAGCGATGCTTTTCAGGAGGCCCACCCCGGTTTGCGTTTTTGCACAAAGGCCATGGTTCCCTCGACGCCCTCGGCCCCGGTCACCGCTTCGCTGAACCACTCGGCGGCTTGGTCGAGCAGCGCGTCCGAAGGTTGTCCGGCACTGGCCAGCAACAGTTTTTTGGTTGCAGCATTGGCTTGCGGTGCGCAGCAAAGTACATGCGCCAGCACCTCATCGAGACGCTCGGCCAGGGCTTGCGGATCGTGCTCGACAAAGTGCACCAGGCCCATCCGCCGCGCTTGGGTGCCATCGAAGCGCGCCGCCGTCAGTGCCAGGCGCCGGGCCTGGGTCAGGCCGATGCGCTGGACCACGAACGGTGCGATTTGCGCCGGCAGCAGGCCAAGGCTGGTTTCCGGCAGGCCAAATTGCGCCGAATGCTCGGTTATGGCGATGTCGCTGACACAGGCCAGACCAAAACCACCGCCAAGCACAGCGCCTTGCAATACGCAAATGACCACTTGCGGTGCGTGTTGCACTTCTTGCAGCAGCGCACCGAACACCCGGTTCAAATCGCGGTGCGCGCTGCTACCCTGGGTACGGGCGTTGGCCATGTCCTTGATGTCGCCACCGGCACAGAAGTGGCCGCCGGCACCGCCGATGACCAATGCACGAACGGTGCGGTCGTCATGAATCGCCGCCAGCACCGCGCGCAGTTCGGCAACCATCTGCAAGCTCATGGCATTGCGGCTTTGCGGGCGGTTGAGGGTGACGTGCAGCACGCCGTTGTGCAGTTCCAGCAGCAGCGTCTGGCAATCGGGCAGGGTGCTCATTTCTTTTTCCCCGGCAGGATGCCCATGAGTTTGCAGATGATGCCCAGCATGATTTCGTCGGCACCGCCGCCAATCGACACCAGGCGCACATCGCGATAAGCGCGGGCCACCGGGTTGTCCCACATGAAACCCATGCCACCCCAGTATTGCAGGCAACTGTCGCTGACCTCGCGGCCCAGCCGACCGGCCTTGAGTTTGGCCATCGACGCCAGACGCGTGACGTCCTGGCCTTTGATGTACTGTTCGGTGGCCTGATAGACCAACGCACGCAGGCATTCGATTTCGGTTTGCAGTTCAGCCAGGCGGAAGTGAATGACCTGGTTGTCGATCAACGCATTGCCGAAAGTCTTGCGCTCCTTGCAGTACTCGATGGTGCTGTCGACGCAGTACTCCAGGCCTTTGATCATGTTGGCCGCGCCGAACAGGCGTTCCTCCTGGAACTGCAGCATCTGCATCATGAACCCCGCGCCTTCATGGCCGATGCGGTTGCGCTGCGGCACGCGCACGTTGTCGAAAAACACTTGGGCGGTTTCCGAACTGCGCATGCCGAGTTTGTCCAGGTGCGAGCTCAGGCTGATACCTGGCGTGTTCATCGGCACCATGATCAGCGACTTGTTGATGTGCGGTTTGTCGTCCGAAGTGTTGGCCAACAAACAGATGAAATCGGCGCTTGGCGAGTTGGTGATCCACATCTTGCTGCCGTTGATCACGTAGTCGTCGCCATCCTTGCGCGCGGTGGTTTTCAACCCGGCCACATCGGAACCGGCACCGACTTCGGAGACGCCAATGCAACCGACCTGCTCGCCGCTGATGGCCGGGCGCAGGAACTGGTCTCGCAGTTCATCGGAGCCGAAGCGGGCGAGGGCCGGGGTGCACATGTCGGTCTGCACGCCGATGGACATCGGAATGCCGCCGCAATGAATGGTGCCGAACTCTTCGGCAGCGACAATCGAATAGCTGTAGTCCAGGCCCATGCCGCCGAATTTTTCCGGTTTGGAAATGCCCAGCAAACCGAGGTCGCCCGCCTTGCGAAATATCTCATGGATCGGAAAACGCCCGGCTTTTTCCCATTCCTCGACATGGGGGTTGATCTCGTGTTCGACGAATTGGCGAACGGTGCGGCGCAGTGCTTCGTGTTCCTGGGTGAAGATCATTTTTATTGTTCTCCTCTGATCCATGATCGTTTCCACGTCGAGGCGTCGAACCGTCTGCGTGGTAACGCCTCTATGGACGCTCTGCGTCCGATCAATCACAAACGGGCTACACCAAAACTGTTGGCTTGCAGCGGCCGCACCCGGGCCTCCTGACAGATATCCAGCAAGTAACCGAGCAGGGTCCGGGTATCGCGCGGGTCGATCAAACCGTCGTCCCACAGGTTGGCACTGCCATAGAGCGCCGTGGCCTGGCTGTCGAGTTTCTGCGCCGTGACCTGCTCGAGCATGTCGAGCATTTTCGGATCAGGTACCAGCCCGTCCTTGGCCTGTTTGGCCTCGGTGACGATGCGCAGCACTTTGCCCGCCTGCGCGCCGCCCATCACCGCGGTACGGCTGTTGGGCCAGGCGAAGATGAAGCGCGGGTCCAGGCCGCGCCCGCACATCGCATAGTTGCCGGCGCCGTAGGAACCGCCGACCACGATGGTCAGCTTGGGCACACGGGCATTGGCCACTGCCTGAATCATCTTGGCGCCATGCTTGATCACACCTTGCTGCTCCGATTCGGTGCCGACCATGAACCCGGTGGTGTTATGAAAGAACAGCAAGGGGGTCTGGCTCTGGTCGCAGAGCTGGATGAACTGCGCCGCCTTGCTTGCACCCTTGGGTGTGATCGGGCCGTTGTTACCAATGAAACCGCAGGCGCGGCCCTGGATTTTCAGCTGTCCGCAGACGGTCTGCTGATCGTATTCGGCCTTGAACTCGAGGAAGTTCGAGCCGTCGGCGATGCGGGCGATGATCTCGCGCACGTCGTAAGGTTTCTTCGGGTCATCCGGGATCAGTCCCAGCAGTTCGTCGATCGGGTAGAGCGGCTCTTCCCAGCGGAGTTCGGGTGACCATTGCAGTTGTTCGTTCCACGGCAGCATGGCGACAATTTCGCGCACCTGACGCACGCCATCGGCATCGTTTTCTGCCAGGTATTCTGCGGTGCCGGCCGTTTGTGCGTGCATCTCGGCGCCACCCAGCTCTTCGTCTGTGGCGATTTCCCCGGTCGCCGCTTTCAGCAGTGGGGGCCCGGCGAGGAACAGTTTGGCCTTGCCGCGCACCACCACCACGTAGTCCGACAATCCGGGCTGGTAAGCGCCGCCCGCCGTGGCAGAGCCATGCACCACGGTGATCTGCGGCAGACCCATGGCCGACATCCGCGCCTGGTTGGCGAAGCTGCGCGCACCTTCGACGAAAATCTCTGCCGCGTAGTTGAGATTGGCGCCGCCGCTTTCGGCCAGAGTGATCACCGGCAGTTTGTTTTCCATGGCGATCTGTTGCAGGCGCAGGGATTTTTTCAAGCCGCTGGGGGAAATGGTCCCGCCCTTGATGGCGCTGTTGTTCGCCACCACCAGCACCCTCACACCGGACACATAACCAATGCCGGCGATCAAGCCGCCGCCGGCCGAACTGCCGTCCTTGTCATCGTGCAGTTTATAGCCGGCCAGGCTTGCCAGTTCGAGGAACGGCGCACCGGGGTCGAGGAGCAGATTGAGGCGTTCTCGGGGTAACAGTTGACCGCGCTTGTCGAATTTGGCTTTGGCTTCGGCCGCCTTGTCCAGCAGGTTCTGTTCGAGGGTTTGGACCTGTTCGACCGCGCTGAGCATCGCCGCACGGTTTTGCGCGAACTGTTCGCTGTCGGGATCGAGTTGCGACTGGATCACCGGCATGGGTTATTCCTTGTCCTTGAGGACGTCGGGAAGGTAGGCGCGATGGAAGCCGTTATACGATTCGCTGTTCGTCGCCTTGTGAATCGGCCATGCCCGTCCGCCAAGGCTGGCGGCGCCGTCGATGCGCAAGGTGCTGCCGCTGATGAAGGCTGCGGCCGGGCTGAGCAGGAAAACAATCGCCGCGCTGACTTCCGATTCAGTACCGATGCGCTTGAGCGGCACGTGTTCGCGCAAGGTCGGGATCACCGCCTTGAACGCACCTTCGTAGGTGTCCATGCCACTGGAAGCAATCCAGCCTGGCGCCACGGCATTGACCCGCACCCCGGCGTATCCCCACTCGAATGCGGCTGTCTTGGTCAGGTTGTCCATACCCGACCGCGCCGCCCCCGAATGCCCCATGCCCGGCATGCCGCCCCACATGTCAGCCAGCATGTTGACGATCGCCCCGCCGTGTTTGCTCATGGATTGGTTGAACACTTCACGGGCCATCAGGAAACCGCCCACCAGATTGGTGCGCATCACCGTTTCGAAACCTTTCTGATTGATCGAGGCCAGTGGCGACGGGTACTGCCCTCCGGCATTGTTGACCAGACCGTGAATCGGCCCGTGTTTACGGATCAGTTCGCTGACCAGATGCGTCACGGCTTCTTCTTCGCGAATGTCGCAGGTGCTCCAGTCGGCCTTGCCGCCGTCGTCGATAATCTCGCTGGCGACCGCTTTGAGTTTGTCCGCATTGCGCCCCACCAGCAGCACATGCGCGCCGAGGGCCGCCAGTTCGTGGGCGGTGCAGCGACCAATACCGCTGCCGCCACCGGTGACGATGATGTTTTGGCCGGCAAACAGATCGGCTTTGAAAATCGAATCGTAGGCCATGGCGGTTGTCCTCTAGTTGACCTGGTCGGCGATGCGCTGCGGCACCGGAATCTGGATCTCCAGCAGTTGCTGGGCGAAGGCCTTGCCTTGCGGATCGATGCGCAGGCTGGCGACGCCACCGCCACCGAGGGCGTTTTCCAGCAGGAAGTTCAGGCTGTGAGTGGCCGGCAAATACCAGCGCTCGACGCGACCCAGTACCGGGTCGAGAACATGGCTCATCCAGTCGACAATGACCTCCGGCGTCAGCGCCTCGGCGATCCACGGCAGGTACTCGGGATCGCGGGCCATGACGCCGATGTTGCTGTGATTACCCTTGTCGCCGGAGCGCGCCACCGCGAGTTTGACCAGCGCCACGCTGGCGTCGGCCAGACCAGTGGGTTTCGGTGGGTCGAGCACTGTGGGCAGTTCGGCGCTGTCGAGCGCATCGAGGGCGGGCAGGACACACGGGTGGCGCTGGCCCATGAAATCAATTTCCAGTGTGCAGACGCTTTTGTCGATCAGGAACGAGAACAGTCGGATCAGCGGATAGACCGTGGGCCGGCCGCCGACGATGCCGGTCAGCCCGGGCGCCATGCCGGTGGCGGCCTGGGCGATTTCCCTGGAGAACACGATCAACGCCTGTTTGTCCGGATGGCGCACCGCGAGTTTGATCACCACTTCGCGGCTGTCTGAGCGCTGGCCATGGGGACCGTAGGTCGCCTCGCTGCCGAGCAGTTCGACGTTCACCTCACTGAAGGGACGCCAGCCGCGTTGAGTGAATATTTCCGAGGTCTTGTTGATGATGGCTTCACTGACGCGCCGGGCCTTGTCCACCGCATCGATACCTGCGATCAGGCAACTGGCGGTGCATCGGAAACCATCCGGATACGTGGCGCTGACCTTGTACTGATCGGTAGGCGGCAAGCCTTTCGCACCGTGCACCTGCACGGCGTTCTTGCCCTGCTGGTGCAATTTGACCTGAGTGAAGTCGCAGACCACATCCGGCAGCAGATACGCGCGCGGATCGCCGATTTCATAGAGCATCTGCTCGCCCACTGTCAGCGGCGTGACCAGACCACCGGAACCTTCGGGTTTGCTGACGACAAACTGGCCGTCGGCGCTGACTTCGACGATGGGGAAACCGATGTGCTCGTAATCGGGCACATCGCGCCAGTCGGTGAAGTTGCCGCCCGTGCACTGGGCGCCGCATTCGATGATGTGCCCGGCCAGTGCGGCCTGGGCCAGCTTGTCGTAATCGTGCCACGACCAGCCGAACTCATGCACCAGCGCGGCACTGACCACCGCGCTGTCGACCACGCGCCCGGTGATCACGATGTCCGCTCCCAGGCGCAGGGCTTCGACGATGCCCGGTGCGCCGAGGTAGGCGTTGGTCGACACGCACATCGGTGGCAATGGCGCTCCGCTGAACATTTCATGGATGCCCAGGGTGTTCAATCGTTTGAGTTGCGGTTGCAGGTCATCGCCCAGCAGCACGGCGATCTTCAATGAAACGCCGGCCTTGTCGCAGGCTGCTTGCAGGGCGGCGGCACAGGCTTGCGGGTTGATCCCGCCGGCATTGCTGATGACCCGGATATTTTGCTCGGCAAGTTGTGGGAGCAGGGGGCTGAGAACCTCGATGAAATCGCCCGCGTAACCGCTCAAGGGGTCTTTCATGCGTGCGCCGGCCATGATCGACAGGGTGATCTCGGCCAAGTAGTCGAAAACCAGATAGTCCAGACGTCCGCCATTCACCAGTTGCGCGGCCGCGGTCGAGGTATCGCCCCAGAATGCGCTGGCGCAGCCAATGCGAATCGTTTTTGGCGCAGTCAATTCCATAACCACCTCCAACAGAGTGCATCGAGACTACCAAGCAAGCGCTTGGTTTGTAAATCACGAAAAATATCTTCTGCCCGAGCGCTTGCTTGGTTCGGGCCGTCAGCTTAAATTGCCCGCGCAACCCCGCTGTTTTAGCGGTGATCACGACTGTAGGAGAGATCGGGTGGATGAGCAAAGAGCCCTTGGAGTCATGCGCGAATTGGTCGACAACGGCCAGTTGACCGATCCGGACAGTGCCCGTGGCAAGTTGCTGCAAGTGGCGGCTCACCTGTTTCGCAATAAAGGTTACGAGCGCACCACCGTGCGCGATCTGGCCGGTGCGGTAGGCATTCAGTCGGGCAGCATTTTTCATCACTTCAAAAGCAAGGATGACATCCTGCGCGCGGTGATGGAGGAGACCATTCGTTACAACACCGCGTTGATGCGTGCCGCCATTGCCGAGGCCGGCAATGTGCGCGAGCGCGTTCTGGCGCTGATCCGTTGTGAATTGCAGTCGATCATGGGCGGCAGTGGCGAGGCCATGGCGGTATTGGTCTATGAATGGCGGTCGCTGTCTGAGGAGGGGCAGGCCAAGGTGTTGGCATTGCGCGACATCTATGAAGACATCTGGTTGCAGGTATTGGGTGAAGCCAAAAGCGCCGGTTTTATCCGGGGTGATGTGTTCATCACACGACGTTTTCTGACCGGGGCGCTGTCCTGGACAACCACCTGGTTTCGCGCCGGTGGCAGCATGAGCCTGGATCAACTGGCCGACGAAGCACTGATTCTGGTACTTGAGGAAAAATGATTTGCTTTGTAGGTTGGCGGGAAACTGGCTAACTGGGCGAAACCGCCTAGCTTGAATGCATTGATGCAGTACTTTTGGGGAGTGGCTTGTCTTGATGTCTTCGCCAATTCGGACAGCTTCGCGGCTTTTGCTGACGGTGCTTGTGGCGTTATGGATGCTGCCGTCCCAGGCCGCGCAATTGGTGCGAATCGGTGCCGCGCATTTTCCTCCGTACACCGTGCGCCCCGAGTCCGGCGCCGATACCGGCTTGCTGCCGCAACTGGTCGAGGCCTTGAACGCCCTGCAGAGTGACTATCAGTTCGTCCTGGTTCCCACTTCCATTCCTCGGCGCTTTGGTGACTTCAAGCAAGGGCGGATCGACATGGCGATCTTCGAAAACCCCGCCTGGGGCTGGAAAGACATTCCCCATACCGATGTCGACATGGGCCTGGAAGACGCGGAGATTTTCGTCGCACAACGTCAGCCCGAGGGGCGTGCGATTCGCCAGCAAGACTATTTTGCAGACCTGACCGGCAAGCGCCTGGCACTGTTCAGTGGTTACCACTACGAATTCGCCAACTTTATTGCCGAGCCCCAGTATCTCGCCAAGAACCATAACGCCACGTTGACCTACTCCCATGACAGCAACCTGTTGATGGTCTTGCGCGGGCGGGCCGACATCGCGCTGGTCACACGTTCCTATCTCAACGACTATTTTTTGCGCAATCTGAATGTGGCCAATGAGTTGCTGGTGTCCGATCGCATCGATCAGATCTATCACCATTACGCCATCCTGCGCCCGGCAGCGCCCATCAGTGGCGAAGCGTTCGGCAGGTTGCTGCAAGGGCTGCGGGACAATGGCCAGATGCTGAAGATTTTCGATCCGTACAAGATTGCGGTGGTGCCCGTTTCCGGTAACTGAGCGCGTTGCTTGAGATCAACCCTTGAGCGACTTCTCTTAAATTTCCCGCCGCGGCTGACGTCACATGGTTGAACTGTCGACCATTAGCGTGAGCCCGACCCATGTCCATTCAGAATGACCTGACCGCCCTGGTTTTACCTTCGGGCAGTCGACTTGTAGCCGATGAAACCGAAAACCGCTTGAGCCTCAGCCTTGACGGCCAACCGCTGGTCCAGCTGCGCCTGACTCGCGATCCTGAGCTGCAGCTGCAGTTGCAGCGGGAGGAAGGCTGCGGCCAACCGAATGTAGCGGCTCTGTGGGCGGCCTGTTATTGGCTGTTCGCCCGGGATCCGGCCTGCCAGCGCCTTACCTGGCATCTCGATGAAGCCCCGGACGAGGCACTGCTCAGTGGTTTGCTGGTCACCACGGACACGGCCAATCAATACCGTTGTGAGCGCACGCTGTTCTGGCAGTTGCCACAGCCGTGGCGGGTGCAATTGACCAACAGCTATCCCCAGCAAATGGTCATCAGTGGGGGCAAGCGTCACCCTTTGCGGCCGGGCAAACCACGAGGCGAGGTTTACCGACGATTCGATGCGCGCCTGGGCCTGTGGATTTCCCTGCGCACCGTGGACATCGATGTCGATCTGGCGCGTTTCAATCGGTGGCAGAACAGCGCGCGAGTGGCGAGTTTCTGGCAGGAGGAGGGCAGCCTCGAACAGCATCGCCAGTACCTGAGCAAACTCCAGGCCGACCCCCACACCCTGACGCTGATCGGTTGTTTCGACGATCAACCGTTTGCCTATTACGAAGCCTATTGGGCCAAGGAAGATCGCATCGCACCGTTCTACGATGCCAACGATTATGACCGTGGCATCCACATGCTGGTGGGCGAGGAGAATCACCGTGGCCCGCACAAGGTGGCGAGCTGGTTATCGGCGTTGGTGCATTACCTGTTTCTTGATGATCCGCGTACGCAGCGAGTGGTCGCCGAGCCCCGGGCCGACAACGCCAGGATGATCGGCTACATGCAGGATCAGCGGTTTTACCGCGAGAAAGAGTTCGACTTCCCGCA
Source organism: Pseudomonas sp. Sample_10 (assembly GCF_004321495.1). NCBI lineage: Bacteria > Pseudomonadati > Pseudomonadota > Gammaproteobacteria > Pseudomonadales > Pseudomonadaceae > Pseudomonas > Pseudomonas sp. Sample_10. The sequence continues at coordinate 14,317 of NZ_RCOE01000220.1, read as the reverse complement.
CAAGCGTGCCGCATTGATGGTGTTGGGGCGTGAGCGGTTTTTCGAGCGGTGTGGGTTGGTGTGAAGGGGAGGGCTCAAGGCTTGTTCTGATCTTGAGTCCGTCATCGCTAGCAGGCTAGCTCCCACAATGGAACTTTGGTGTACATGGTTTTCGTGAACACCAGAGATCAATGTAGGAGCTAGCTTGCTAGCGATTGGGGTGACGCAAATTTCAGATCTTAACGACGAGCAAAGGTATCCGCCCGACTGCCCGAGACCTTGCGGCAGTGCACCAGTGCATCGCGAATCATGAAGTTCACCAGGGTTGGCGAGACGCCGAGTTCCTTGGCGATGTCTTTCTGTGGCACGCCGTGCAAGCGATACATCTCGAAAGCGTAGCGGGTGCGGCTCGGCAGCTCTGTCAGTGCGTCGGCGATGTTTTCCAGGGTCGAGAAATTGATGTGCGAAGTTTCCGGCGAAGCTCCCTGGATCACCACGTTCAGACCTTCCTCTTCAGGCCCGGAATACTTTTGCTCCAGCGCCTGTTTACGGTAGTGATCAATCGCCAGGTTGCGCACGATCTGGAACAGATAGCTGAGCTGGGCCTTGAACGACGACGTGATCTGCGGTGCGGATTGCAGCCGGAAAAACGCGTCCTGCACCACGTCTTCAGCGCGTGATCGGCAGCCGGTGATGCGGGCTGCAATCTTGACCAGAATCAGTCGATTGTCGACGAATGCCTGAAGTAGCGGCGAGTCGCACCTGCTTGTGGAGACTTGTTCCGTCATGGAAATCACCCTGCTGCCAAAAGGTTAGTGGGGCAGCAAGAAGTCCGTGGCCGCCCTACACATCGAGCGACAAATTATGTTGAATGATAATGATTGTCAATTGAGAAAGAGAACTAATGCTCCTCAAAGGTGCAGAGTGCGAACTGCGACACGCTGACGCACGCTTGCCGCCTCCCGGCCTGGTTGGCGCTAACGCCTGCCGACTAATTATTTCCAGATGTCATCCGTCCTCATTGGTGAATGGCTCCGGGCAGTTGCCCTGGCACAACCGTATGCCCAATGCCTTGCGCGGTCGGCAAAGACCGCGCCCTGCGCGCCCTTGAATGGGGCGTGACGACAGAAAAACCGATTCCATTTGCAAGCCGAATTCAGGCAGGAAAGCTCATGACCGACGCGTTCGAACTCCCCAGCACACTGGCCCACGCCCTTCAGCGCCGCGCGGCCCTGACGCCGGACCGTGTGGCCTTGCGTTTTCTCGCCGAAACCCGGGATCAGGCTGTGGTGCTCAGTTATCGCGAGCTGGATCAACGGGCGCGAATCATTGCCGGTGCTTTACAGGCCGAGGCGGATTTTGGCGACCGTGCGGTGTTGCTGTTTCCCAGTGGCCCGGATTACGTCGCGGCGTTTTTCGGTTGCCTGTATGCCGGCGTGATTGCAGTGCCGGCTTATCCGCCAGAGTCTGCCAAGCGTCATCATCAGGAGCGTTTGCTGTCGATCATCAGCGACGCCGAGCCGCGCCTGTTGCTGACCAGCGCCGACCTGTGTGATGCGTTGCTGCAAATCGAAGGCGCGCCGCCGTTGCTGTGTGTCGATACCCTTGACAGCGCCATGGCCGAGCGTTGGCAGGCACCGGGTCTGCAAGACGCTCACATCGCATTCCTGCAATACACCTCCGGCTCCACCGCGCTGCCCAAAGGCGTGCAAGTCAGCCACGGCAATCTGGTGGCCAATGAGTTGCTGATCCGCCACGGTTTCGGGATCGACCTCAACCCCGATGACGTGATCGTCAGCTGGCTGCCGCTGTACCACGACATGGGGCTGATCGGCGGCCTGCTGCAACCGATTTTCAGCGGCGTAGAATGCGTGCTGATGTCGCCGGCGTACTTCCTCGGCCGGCCGCTACGCTGGCTCGAAGCGATCAGTGAATATGGTGGCACCATCAGCGGCGGGCCGGACTTTGCCTATCGCCTGTGCAGCGAGCGAGTCAGTGATTCGGCGCTGGAGCGCCTCGACCTGAGCCGTTGGCGCGTGGCGTATTCCGGTTCCGAACCGATCCGCCTCGACACTCTGGAGCACTTTGCCGAAAAGTTTGCCGGCTGCGGTTTCACGGCGGACAACTTCATGGCTTCTTATGGTCTGGCTGAAGCCACGCTGTTCGTCGCCGGTACGCCGCGCGGCCATGGCATCGGCAACCTGCGCGTGGACGATCAGGCCCTGACGCAGAACCGCGCCGAGCCGGGCGAGGGCAGTGCGATCATGAGCTGCGGCATCGCTCAGCCGGATCACGCGGTGTTGATTGTCGATCCAGCGTCGCACACTGAACTGGCCGACAATGCTGTCGGCGAAGTCTGGGCCGCCGGCCCGAGTATCGCCCACGGATACTGGCGCAACCCCGAAGCCTCGGCCAAGACGTTCGTCCAGCACGCCGGTCGTACCTGGCTGCGCAGCGGTGACCTGGGTTTCATGCGCGGCGGTGAGTTGTTCATCACCGGCCGCCTGAAAGACATGCTGATCGTGCGCGGTCACAATCTTTATCCGCAGGACATCGAACAGACCGTCGAGCGTGAAGTGGAGGTCGTACGCAAAGGGCGCGTTGCTGCGTTCGCCGTCAGTGTGGACGGACAGGAAGGCATCGGCATCGCTGCGGAAATCAGCCGCAGCGTGCAAAAAATCCTCCCGCCCGAAGCGCTGATCAAAGCGATTCGCCAGGCTGTTGCCGAGGCCTGTCAGCAAGCACCCAGCGTGGTAGTGCTGCTCAATCCGGGCGCACTGCCCAAGACTTCCAGCGGCAAATTGCAGCGCTCGGCGTGCCGCAATCGCCTGGCGGATGGCAGCCTCGACAGCTATGCCGTGTTCCCGTCAGCCACGACCGAAAGCGCAGGCAATCCTCAATCGGGCTCTGAGCTGCAAAGCCTGATAGGCCGGATCTGGTGCGAACAATTACAGGTTGAGCAAGTGAGCGCCGACGATCACTTCTTCCTGCTCGGTGGCAACTCCATTGCGGCCACTCAGGTGGTGGCGCGTCTGCGCGAGGAACTGGGGCTGGAGTTGAACCTGCGCCTGCTGTTCGAAGCACCGACCCTCGGCGCATTCGCCGCTGCGCTGGCTCGCCAGCAACAGGACGGTGGCCTTGCCCAAAGCACAATCACTGTGCTGTCGCGCCATCAACCGATGCCGCAATCCCTGGCGCAAAACCGTCTGTGGATCACCTGGCAACTCGACCCCGTGAGCTGCGCCTACAACATTCCCGGCGCCCTGCGCCTGCGTGGCGAGTTGAATCAAGACGCCTTGTGCGCCAGTTTCCAGCAGTTGATCGAACGCCATGAATCCCTGCGTACACGCTTCTTCGAGCGCGACGGCGTGGCACTGCAACAAGTCGTTGCGGCCGGTGAGTTCAATCTGCAATTGATCGACATCAGTGATCTACCGCTGGCCGAGCGTGAAGCCCGTGCGCAGCAAATCCGCGAAGACGAAGCGCGGACTCAGTTCGATCTGGAGAAAGGCCCATTGTTCTGGGTGACGCTGGTGCGCCTTGACGACGAAGATCATCAGCTGTTGCTGACGATGCATCACATCATCGCCGACGGTTGGTCGCTGAACGTGTTGATCGACGAGTTCGCACGGTTGTACGCGGCGGCCTGTCAGGGGCAGCAAGCAACGCTCGCGCCGTTGCCAGCCCAATACGCCGACTATGGCAACTGGCAGCGGCAATGGCTGGCGCAAGGCGAGGGCGAGCGTCAATTGGCCTACTGGAAAGAGCAGTTGGGCGATGAACATCCTACCCTGAACCTGGCCACCGACCATCCGCGCTCGGCCCAACAACTGCACAGCGCCGCCCGCCACACCGTGCGTTTGGACGTCGACCTGAGCGAGGCGATTCGCCAGACCGCGCAGGCCCATGAATCGACCACCTTCATGCTGTTGCTGGCCGCGCTGCAAAGCCTGTTGCATCGCTACAGCGGCCAGCGTGATATCCGCATCGGCGTACCGAACGCCAACCGCCCGCGCCTGGAAACCCAGGGCCTGATCGGTTTCTTCATCAACACCCAGGTACTGCGCGCCGAACTGGATTCGCGGATGCCCTTCACCGAACTGCTGGCGCAAACCCGGCACGCGGCAATGGGTGCGCAAGCGCATCAGGACTTGCCGTTCGAACAACTGCTCGAAGCCTTCCCGCAGGCCCGTGAACAAGGCTTGTTCCAGGTCATGTTCAACCACCAGCAGCGCGACCTCAGCGCCTTGAAGCGCCTCCCGGGGTTGCTCGCTGAAGAGTTGCCGTGGCATAGCCGCCAAGCCAAGTTCGATCTGCAATTGCACAGTGAGGAAGATCGTAACGGCCGCTTGAGCCTCTCGTTCGATTACGCCAGCGAGCTGTTCGATGCGACGACCATCGAACGGCTGTCCGAGCATTTCAATCACCTGTTGCGCGCCATCTGTACTCAACCGCAAACCGCCATCGGCGACCTGCAACTGCTGACCGTTACTGAACACGAGCAGCAGGCCGACTGGTCCGTTGCACCGTGCACGCCCGCCAGCCAATGGCTGCCGGAACTGCTCAACGAACAGGCACGCCAGACGCCGGAACGCACCGCGCTGCTGTGGGACGGCGGCCAAATGGACTTCGCTGAACTGCACACCCAGGCCAATCGCCTGGCCCATTACCTGCGTGACAAAGGCGTGGGGCCGGATGTCTGCGTGGCCATCGCCTGCGAGCGTTCGCCGCAACTGCTGATCGGCCTGCTGGCGATCATCAAGGCTGGCGGCGCCTATGTGCCGCTGGACCCGGACTACCCCGCCGAACGCCTGGCCTACATGCTCGGCGACAGCGGCGTGCAATTGCTGCTGACGCAAACTCAATTGTTGGAGCACTTGCCGGCGCCTGACGGCGTCAGCGTGATCGCCATGGATGCCCTGCATCTGGAGCGCTGGCCGAGCCACGCGCCGGGTTTGCACCTGCACGGCGACAACCTCGCGTACGTGATTTACACATCCGGCTCCACTGGCCAGCCCAAAGGTGTCGGCAACACCCACGCGGCGCTCGCCGAACGCCTGCAATGGATGCAGAACACCTATCGCCTGAACGACAGCGACGTGCTGATGCAAAAGGCGCCGATCAGTTTCGACGTGTCGGTGTGGGAGTGCTTCTGGCCGCTGATCAGCGGCGCACGGCTGCTGATCGCCAGCCCTGGCGAACACCGCGACCCGCACCGTATCGCGCAGCTTGTGCAGACGTACGGCGTGACCACGCTGCACTTCGTGCCGCCGCTGCTTTCACTGTTCATCGATGAACCGCTCAGCGCGCAATGTACCCGCCTGCGCCGCGTATTCTCCGGCGGCGAAGCCTTGCCAGCGGAGCTGCGCAACCGCGTGCTGGCGCAACTGCCAGCCGTACAGTTGCACAACCGCTACGGTCCGACCGAAACCGCGATCAACGTCACCCATTGGCAGTGCTCCAGCGCCGATGGCGAACGCTCGCCGATTGGCCGGCCATTGGCCAACGTGATTTGCCGCGTACTCGACAGCCAACTCAACCCTGTTCCGGCCGGCGTGCCGGGTGAGTTGTGCATCAGTGGCATTGGTTTGGCGCGAGGCTATCTGGGCCGTCCTGGGTTGACTGCTGAGCGCTTTGTCGTCGATCCATTGGGCGAGGAGGGCGCCCGTCTGTATCGCACCGGTGATCGTGCACGCTGGACTGGCGACGGCGTGATCGAATACCTCGGTCGCCTCGATCAGCAGCTCAAGTTGCGCGGCTTCCGCGTCGAACCGCAAGAAATCGAAGCGCGACTGCTTGCCCAGGATGGCGTGGCTCAAACTGTCGTGTTGGTGCGCGAAACTTCGGCCGGCGGACAACTGATCGCTTACTACACCACGACGGATCCCACCGAAGCCATCGATGCGCTAACCGCCCGCCTGAAAAATGCCTTGGCGGCTGAGCTGCCCGAATACATGGTTCCAGCGCAACTGATGCGCCTGACTGAAATGCCCCTCGGCCCGAGTGGCAAACTCGACCGACGCGCTCTGCCGGAACCGCAGTGGCAGGTTCGCGAACACGTCGAACCCGTGACTGAACTGGAGCAACAGCTCGCCGGCATCTGGCGCGAAGTGCTGGGTCTGGCGCAAGTCGGCCTGCGCGACGACTTCTTCGCCCTCGGCGGCCACTCGCTGCTGGCCACGCAAATCATTGCCCGCACCCGTCAGGCCTGCGACATCGAGTTGCCGTTGCGTGCGCTGTTCGAGAACAGCGAACTGGGCGCATTTGCCGAGCAGGTGCGCCTGATCCAGGCCAGTGGCAGCACCAACAAACAGCCACCCATCGAGACAGTCGACCGCAGCCAACCGGTGCCGCTGTCCTATTCCCAGCAGCGCATGTGGTTCCTCTGGCAGATGGAGCCGGACAGTCCGGCCTACAACGTCGGCGGCATGGCAAGGCTGCGCGGGGTGCTGGATGTCGGGCGCTTCGAAGCGGCCTTGCAAGCGCTGATCCTGCGCCACGAAACCTTGCGCACGACATTCCCGAGCGTCGATGGCGTGCCGCATCAGCAGGTGCATGTCGAGACGGGCGTGCGCATGGACTGCAAGGATTTCACTGCGCTGGAGGCCGAGGCGCGCGAGTGGCAAGTCCAGCAACTGGCCGATGCGCAAGCGCACACGCCGTTCGATCTGGAAAGCGGACCGTTGCTGCGCGCCTGCCTGGTCAAGACTGCCGAGCAGGAGCACTACTTCGTACTGACCTTGCACCACATCGTCACCGAAGGTTGGGCGATGGACATTTTTGCCCGCGAATTGAGCGCGCTTTACGAAGCGTTCGTCGATGACCGCGAATCCCCGCTGGCGCCGCTGCCGGTGCAGTACCTCGATTACAGCGTGTGGCAGCGGCAGTGGCTGGAGTCCGGTGAACGTCAGCGCCAGCTCGATTACTGGACCGCGCAACTGGGTCGTGAACATCCGCTGCTGGAATTGCCCGCCGACCGTCCGCGTCCACCAGTGCAAAGCCATCAAGGTGAGTTGTACCGTTTCGACCTGAGCGACGACCTCGCGGCCCGGGTCCGCGCTTTCAATGCGCAAAACGGTCTGACCCTGTTCATGACCATGACTGCCGCCCTGGCTACGCTGTTGTACCGCTACAGCGGCCAGACCGATTTGCGCATCGGCGCTCCGGTGGCTAACCGGATTCGTCCGGAAAGCGAAGGACTGATTGGCGCGTTCCTCAACACCCAGGTGCTGCGTTGCCAGCTCGACGGGCAGATGTCCGTGGGCGAGTTGTTCGAGCAGGTTCGCCACACGGTCATCGAAGGCCAGTCCCATCAGGACTTGCCGTTCGATCATCTGGTGGAAGCCTTGCAACCGCCGCGAAGCGCCGCCTATAACCCCCTGTTCCAAGTGATGTGCAACGTGCAGCGCTGGGAATTCCAGCAGAGTCGTCGCCTGGCCGGCATGACCGTCGAGTACCTGGCCAACGACGCCCGCGCGACCAAGTTCGACCTCAACCTGGAAGTCACTGACCTCGACCATCGCCTGGGTTGCTGCCTGACCTACAGCACTGATTTGTTCGACGAGCCGCGGATTGCGCGCATGGCCGGGCATTGGCGCAACCTGCTCGAAGCGTTGATTGCCGATCCGCAACAGCGCCTCAGTGAACTGCCGCTGCTGGAGGCGGCGGAACAAACCAGGCTGCTCGATAGCCTTGGCGTCGAACCGGGCGAACATCGTCTGGACCAGTGCATCCATCAGCTGTTCAGCGCGCAGGCGTGTGCCCGCCCCAATGCCCCGGCACTGACGTTCGCCGGGCAAACCTTGAGCTATGCCGAACTCGACAGCCGATCCAATCGCCTGGCGTGGATGCTGCGCGAGCGCGGCGTCGGGCCGCAGGTGCGCGTGGGCCTGGCATTGGCGCGTTCGCTGGAGATGGTCGTCGGCCTGCTGGCGATCCTCAAGGCCGGTGGCGCCTATGTGCCGCTGGACCCGGAATACCCGCTCGATCGATTGCATTACATGATCGAAGACAGCGGCGTCGGCCTGCTCTTGAGCGATGCGGCAATGTTCAAAGCCTTGGGCGAATTGCCGTCGACGGTCGGCCGCTGGTGCGTGGAAGAAGATGCGGCAAGCCTGGCTGATTATCCCGTTACCGAGTTGCCGTTTATCAGCCTGGCGCAACATCAGGCGTACCTGATCTACACCTCGGGCTCCACCGGCAAGCCGAAAGGCGTGGTGGTGTCCCACGGTGAAATCGCCATGCACTGCCGTGCAGTGATCGAGCGCTTTGCCATGCGCCCGGACGACTGCGAACTGCATTTCTATTCGATCAACTTCGACGCTGCGACCGAGCGTTTGCTGGTGCCGTTGTTGAGTGGCGCGCAAGTGGTTCTGCGGGCGCAGGGCCAATGGGATGCCGAAGAAATCTGCGCGCTGATCCGCACCCATCGCATCAATGTCCTCGGTTTCACCCCGAGCTACGGCAGCCAGCTGGCGCAGTGGCTGGCGACCCGCAACGAGACGCTGCCGGTGCGCATGATCATCACTGGCGGTGAAGCCCTGACCGGTGAGCACCTGGCGCGCATTCGCGCAGCGTTCAAACCGAGCGCGTTCTTCAATGCCTACGGCCCGACGGAAACCGTGGTCATGCCGCTGGCCAGTCTGGCCCCGCAGGTGTTGGAAGAAGGTCTGGGCAGCGTGCCGATCGGCAGCGTCATCGGTGATCGCGTGGCGTACATCCTCGACGCCGATCTGGCATTGGTGCCGCACGGCGCGACTGGTGAGTTGTACGTTGGTGGCGCGGGCCTGGCCCAGGGTTATCACTTGCGCCCGGGCATGACCGCTGAACGCTTTGTGGCTGACCCGTTCGCCGACAACGGCGGGCGTATTTATCGCACCGGCGATCTGGTGCGCCAGCGCGCGGATGGTTTGGTGGAGTACCTGGGACGGATTGACCATCAGGTAAAAATCCGTGGTTTCCGCATCGAACTGGGTGAAATCGAAACCCGCCTGCTGGAACATCCGTCGGTCCGTGAAGCCGTGGTGTTGGCGCTGGATGCACCGAGTGGCAAGCAACTGGTCGGCTATCTGGTGAGCGAAGTCGCAGAGCTTGGCGAAGCGCAACAGGCCGAACTGCGCGAAGCGCTCAAGGCGCATCTCAAGTCGCAACTACCGGATTACATGGTACCCACGCACCTGATTCTGCTGGCCAGCATGCCGCTGACCGCCAACGGCAAACTTGACCGGCGTGCGCTGCCGGTGCCGGACCCGGAGCTGAACCGTCAGCAGTACGTGGCGCCGAGCAACGAACTGGAAGGCACGCTGGCGCAGATCTGGTGCGAAGTGCTGAACGTCGAACAGGTCGGCCTCAACGACAACTTCTTCGAACTGGGCGGCGACTCGATCCTGTCGATTCAGGTGGTCAGCCGCGCGCGGCAGCAGGGCATTCATTTCAGCCCGCGTGATCTGTTCCAGCATCAGACTGTGCAGACCCTCGCCGCCGTGGCGACCCGCACCGAGCAGGTCACCGCCGAACAAGGCTTGCTCAGCGGCGAGTCGCGCCTGACGCCGATCCAGCACTGGTTCTTCGACACCGATATTCCACAGCGCCAACACTGGAACCAGGCGTTGCTACTGCAACCGACCGCACCGCTGGAACCCCATCGCCTGGAGCAGGCGTTGCTGGCAGTGATCGAGCAACACGATGCCCTGCGCCTTTGCTTCAGCAAGGTTGCTGGCCAGTGGCATGCTGAACATCAGGCGATGGCCGATACGCCGGTGCTGTGGCAGGTGCGCGTCGCCTCCATGGACAAATGCGCCGCGCTGTTCGCCGACGCCCAGCGCAGCCTCGACCTCGAAGAAGGACCGCTGATGCGCGTGCTGCTGGTCGATGGTCCCGAGGGCCAGCAACGGCTGTTCATCGCGATTCACCACTTGGTGGTCGATGGTGTTTCCTGGCGTGTGCTGCTCGACGATCTGCAAACCGTTTACCGCCAACTCGACGCGCAGCAGTCGCTGAAACTGCCGGCCAAAACCAGTGCGTTCAAGGACTGGGCCGCACGCTTGCAGGCCTATGCCGGCAGCGAATCCCTGCGCGAAGAGCTGGGCTGGTGGCAGGCGCAACTGGCGGGGCCGAGCGCCGATTTGCCGTGTGATCGTCCCGAGGGTGGTCGGCAAAATCGTCACGCGCAAACCGTCAGCGTGCGCCTCGACAGCGAACGCACCCGGCAACTGCTGCAACAGGCGCCGAGCGCTTATCGCACCCAGGTCAACGACCTGCTGCTGACCGCATTGGCCCGTGTGCTGTGCCGTTGGAGCGGTCACGCCTCGGCGTTGATTCAACTGGAAGGCCATGGCCGCGAAACGCTGTTCGACGAGATTGACCTGACTCGCACTGTCGGCTGGTTCACCAGTGCTTATCCGCTGCGCCTGACCCCGTCGAACATTGAAGAGGCTGCAGGACAGGGCGCTTCGATCAAGGCGATCAAGGAGCAACTGCGCGCCGTGCCGCACAAAGGCCTGGGTTATGGCGTGCTGCGATATCTCGCCGACGACCAGAGTCGCCGCAGCATGGCCGCGTTGCCAGTGGCGCCGGTCACCTTCAACTACCTGGGGCAGTTCGACCAGAGCTTTGGTGTCGATGCGCTGTTCCATCCACTGGATGAAACCATCGGCGCGGCCCACGATGCCAATGCACCGTTGCCAAACGAGTTGAGCGTCGACGGTCAGGTCTACGGTGGGGAACTGGTATTGCGCTGGACCTTCAGCGCCGATCGCCACGATCCACAGACCATCGGCGATCTGGCGGACGCCTACCTTGGCGAATTGCGAAGCCTGATCGAGCATTGCCTGCGTGATGACGTCGGCGGCCTGACGCCGTCGGACTTCCCGCTGGCCCGGCTCAACCAGACGCAACTGGATGCGCTACCGGTTCCGGCGGCGGTGATCGAGGATGTCTACCCACTGACCCCGATGCAGGAAGGCATGCTGCTGCACACCTTGCTGGAACCGGGTACCGGCCTGTACTACATGCAGGATCGCTATCGCATCAACAGCGAACTTGATCCGCAGCGTTTCACCCAGGCCTGGCAAGCGGTCATCGCTCGTCACGAAGCCTTGCGCGCGTCGTTCTGCTGGAACGTCGGCGAAGACATGTTGCAGGTTATCCACAAACCGGGCACTACGCCGATCGAATACCTCGACTGGAGCGCTATCTCTGAGGCCGAGCAGGAACCGAAGCTGCAGACATTGCTCAAGACCGAGCGTGAGGCCGGCTTCGATCTGCTCAACCAGGCACCGTTCCACTTGCGCCTGATTCGTGTAGGGGCGGCGCGCTACTGGTTCATGATGAGCAACCATCACATCCTCATCGATGCCTGGTGCCGCTCGCTGTTGATGAACGATTTCTTCGAAATCTACAGTGCCTTCGGCGAGGGCCGGGATGCGCAACTGGCGGTGCCGCCGCGTTACCGCGATTACATCGGCTGGCTGCAACGCCAGAGCCTGGCCGAAGCGCGGCAGTGGTGGAAAACCAACCTGCAAGGCTTTGAACGCACGACGCCGATCCCGAGCGACCGGCCGTTTTTGCGCGAGCATGCCGGCGACAGCGGCGGCATGCTCGTCGGCGACCGCTACACAAAACTCGACGCCCGTGACGGTGCACGATTGCGTGAACTGGCGCAGGCCCATCAACTGACCATCAACACGTTTGCCCAGGCAGCGTGGGCTTTGGTGCTGCGGCGCTTGAGCGGTGATCGTGACGTGTTGTTCGGTGTCACGGTGGCCGGGCGACCGGTGCAGATGCCAGAGATGCAACGCACTGTCGGCCTGTTCATCAACAGCATCGCGCTGCGGGTAAAAATGCCTCAGGACGATCGGCGTTGCAGCGTGCGCCAATGGCTCAGCGACTTGCTCGACAGCAACATGCAACTGCGCGAGTACGAATACCTGCCGTTGGTGAATATCCAGGAACAAAGCGAATTGCCCAAGGGCCAGCCGCTGTTCGACAGCCTGTTCGTGTTCGAAAACGCTCCGGTGGAAACCTCGGTGCTGGACCGTGCGCAGAGCCTCAACGCCACTTCCGATTCGGGTCGCACCCACACCAACTTCCCGCTCACGGCGGTGTGCTATCCGGGTGACGACCTGGGCTTGCACCTGTCCTATGACCAGCGCTACTTCGATGAAAACACCGTCGAGCGCATGCTCGGTGAGTTCAAGCGATTGTTGCTGGCGTTGGTCGAAGGCTTCCACGGTGACATGGCCGATCTGCCGTTGCTGGGAGCCGAGGAGCAGGCGTTTCTGATCCACGCCTGCAACCAGAGCGAGCACCATTACCCGCTGGAGCAAAGCTATGTCGCTTTGTTCGAAGCGCAAGTGGCCGCGCATCCGCAGCGGATCGCCGCCAGTTGCCTGAATGAGCAGCACAGTTACGCCGAGTTGAATCAGCGCGCCAACCGGCTCGGTCATGCGCTGATAGCGTCCGGTGTCGGGCTGGATCAACCGGTGGCCTTGCTGGCCGAGCGCAACCTCGATCTGCTGGGCATGATCATCGGTAGCTTCAAGGCCGGGGCGGGTTATCTGCCGCTGGACCCGGGGCTGCCGAGCCAGCGCCTGAGCCGCATCATCGATCTGAGCCGTACGCCATTGCTGGTGTGCACGCAGGCCTGTCGCGAGCAAGCGCTTGGGCTGCTGGAAGAATTCAGCTGTGCCAATCGGCCTCGATTGCTGGTCTGGGAACAGGTGCAGGCGAGCGATGTCGCGTTGGGCAATCCGGGTATCTACAGCGCCCCGGACAACCTGGCCTACGTGATCTACACCTCCGGTTCCACCGGTTTGCCCAAGGGGGTGATGGTCGAACAGCGCGGCATGCTCAACAACCAGTTGAGCAAGGTGCCGTATCTGGACCTGAGCGAGTCCGACGTGATCGCGCAGACGGCTTCGCAAAGCTTCGACATTTCAGTCTGGCAGTTTCTCGCTGCGCCGTTGTTCGGTGCTCGGGTGGACATCGTGCCGAACAGCATCGCCCACGATCCGCAAGGCTTGCTGGCCCACGTGCAGGCCCAGGGCATCACTGTTCTGGAAAGCGTGCCATCGCTGATCCAGGGCATGCTCGCCCAGGAGCGGATGAGCCTCGATGGCTTGCGCTGGATGCTGCCGACCGGTGAGGCGATGCCGCCTGAACTGGCGCATCAATGGTTGCAGCGTTACCCGGCCATCGGCCTGGTGAATGCCTACGGCCCGGCGGAGTGCTCGGATGACGTGGCGTTTTTCCGCGTCGACACGGCCTCCACCCGCGGCAGCTATTTGCCGATCGGTACGCCGACCGACAACAACCGCTTGTACCTGCTCGACGGCGCACTGGAACTGGTACCGCTGGGCGCGGTGGGCGAGTTGTGCGTCGCTGGCATCGGCGTCGGACGCGGTTACGTCAGCGATTCGTTGCGCACCGCGCAGGTGTTCGTGCCCAACCCGTTTGGCGCACCGGGTGAGCGTTTGTATCGCACCGGCGACCTGGCGCGCCGTCGCAGCGACGGCGTGCTGGAATACGTCGGGCGCATCGATCACCAGGTGAAAATTCGCGGTTACCGCATCGAGTTGGGTGAAATCGAAGCACGCCTGCATGAACAGTCGCAAGTGCGCGACGCGGCGGTCGGTGTGCAGGAAGGTGTGAACGGCAAGCATCTGGTCGGCTATCTGGTGCCTGCCGATTCAACGCTCAATCGAGCTGAATGCCTGGAGCGCATCAAGCAGCGCCTGCGCGCCGAACTGCCGGAATACATGGTGCCGCTGCACTGGCTGTGGCTGGACAAAATGCCGCTCAACGCCAACGGAAAACTGGACCGCAAGGCGCTGCCGGTGCTGGAAATCGGTCAGTTGCAAAGCCAGGATTACCAGGCGCCGCGCAATGAGCTTGAGCAGACCCTGGCCGCTATCTGGGCCGAGGTATTGAAGGTGGAGAAGGTCGGTGTTCGCGACAATTTCTTCGAGTTGGGCGGGCATTCGCTGCTGGCCACGCAGATCGCCTCGCGGGTACAGAAAACCCTGCAAAGGGATGTACCGTTGCGGGCGATGTTCGAATGCAGCACGGTGGAAGAACTGGCCGGTTACATCGACGGGCTGGCGGCCAGTGAGATCACCGAGGACAAGGTGGATCGGCTGAATGATCTGATGGCGCAGCTGGAGGGGCTTTGATTCTTTAGTGCCTGGGCTGACGCCATCGCTGGCAAGCCAGCTCCCACAGTGATTGATGTCGTGCACAAAATCCATGTTCGACTCAGAACCCTGTGGGAACTGGCTTGCCAGCGATGGCGTCAGCAGGAATACATACATTGGTGCGATTGACTGCAACCTGCCAGCCG
>NZ_RCOE01000174.1:3708-49712 GCF_004321495.1 Pseudomonas sp. Sample_10 | reverse complement strand
AGCGCGACGCCCATCTACAGAAGTGGCGCTTAATAATCCCGCCGTTTGCGGAACGCCCAGCGCCCCGCGATCACGGTAAACGTCGCCACCAGCGCCACCAGAATCCAGAACCCTTCCGGGTCCTGGGAAAGCGGCACTCCGCCGACGTTCATGCCGAAAAAACCGGCAATGATGTTGATCGGCAACGCCAGTACCGTTACCACCGTCAGGGTGAACAGCGTGCGGTTGCTCTGTTCGTTGAGGTTGGCGGCGATTTCTTCCTGCAACAGCTTGATTCGCTCACCCAACGCCGTCAGGTCGTTGATGATCAGTGCGAATTCCTCGGTGGATTTGCGCAGCTCTTTGACGTCCTCCTTTTGCAACCATGGCGGCGGGCGATTGAGCAGGCGCAACAACGATCCCGGTTCCAGCGCCAGCAAGCGTTGCAGACGTACCAGCACGCGACGGTTGGCGCCCAGTTCGGCGCGGTTGGTCGACAGGCGTGACGACAGTAATTCGTCTTCGATCTGATCCACACTCTGGCTGGTCTTGCGCACGATCTGTGTCAGCACTTCGCCCTGATCGCGCAACAGGTGCACCAGCAATTCAAGGGGCGAGCGAAAGCGTTCGCCGGCCTTCACCGAGGAACGCAACTTGTCCACCGAGTGCAGTGGTTGCAGGCGCGCGCTGATGATCAACCGACTGCGCGCGCAGACCCAGAGCGTCGAGACGTCCGAGGAGACCATGCTGCTGAGGTTGAACACCACATCGTTGACTACCGCCAGCAACGCCGAGTCGACATGCTCAATGCGCGTCGACCGTGAGCCTTCATGCAAGGCTTCGAAAAACTCACCGGGCAATTCCAGATGGCTTTTCATCCAGCGCTCACACGCAGCATGGGCGAGGTTCAGGTGCAGCCAGAGGAACTGCTCGTCGTCCTCCGGTTGTTGCAGGCAGCGCAAGGCGTTGGCGGAGTCGATTTCCTGACCGCGCTCGCCAGGGCGAAAACTGAAACCGTAAAGCAGGCCGAACAGATCCGGATCGCGATGGCTTTGATCGATGCTGTGGTTCATGAGAGCTCGCAAAGAGAGGCGCCCGTCGCGGGTTTTACAGGTTCACGTGAGCCGCATCATCGCAAGGCTGGATGACGTTTTTGTGACAGTCATACAGCGCAAACGATTGCCGTGCCGGCGGTCGGATTTTACTCAAGAACCGCTCTGGCACGCCGATCACGCTTGGGTTAAGTTGCGCGCCCTTGACCATTCGCCAAGGTCGCAGACAGGGATGTCCGGACACCTTTCACGCCTACCGGGGCGTGTCTCATTCCTGCCATGAGTACTTTCCGATGTTTTTGCAAAAGTCCCTGAGAGCGCAAATTCTCGCCTTGTTGAGCGGCAGTCTTTGCGCGATGTTGCTGATCGCCCTGGCCTGTTTTCACTTTCTCTCCAGCGGCGTGCAGAGTTACACCAACCTGATCGAAGGGCCGCTGCACACTTCACAGTTAATCGATGAGGCCAATTTACAATTCAAGGTGCAGGTGCAGGAGTGGAAAAACGTCCTGCTGCGTGGCAAGCAACCGGCAGACCTGAACAAGTACTGGTCGCAATTCGAAGACCGTCAGCGTGATGTGCAAAATATCCTCGGCGAACTGGCAGGACAGAAGGGCATCGAGACGTCGCTCAAAACCCGCATCGAACGCTTGCGCGACGAGCACCGTCAGTTGGGCGCCGCTTACCAGAAGGGCCGTGATGCCTACATCGCGGCCGGTGCCGACCCGGCGGCGGGCGACGCCGCGGTCAAAGGCGTCGACCGAGCAACCAGCGAGCAGATGAGCGAACTGGTCAGCGAACTGCGCAAGCAGGGTAACGAGCAATCGAAGTTGATCAGCGCCGCAGCAGATCGCACCGTGTGGCTGGGGCTGATCATCATGCTCGCCTCGGGGCTGATGATCGGTTTGCTGAGTCTGTGGCTGGTGAACCGTAAACTGGTCGAGCCGATTCGCCAGTTGATCGAGTATGTGGCACAACTCAGCCAGGGGCGTTTCGCCCAGCGAGTGGCCAGCACCCGTCAGGATGAACTGGGCAAACTGGCGATGGCCGCCAACACCCTGCGTGATTTCCTCGCCGAAACCTTCAGCCGTTTGCAGCGCAGTGCCTCGGACCTGGACAGTGCCAGCGGCGAACTGAATTCGATTGCCACTTTGATGGCTGGCGGCACCAACGAGCAATTCAACCGCACCGATCAAGTGGCCACGGCGATGAACGAAATGTCCACCACCGCCCAGGAAGTCGCCCGCCATGCCGCCGATGCAGCACGCGCGGCTGATGATGCCGACCAGTCGGCGCAGCAGGGTGAAAAAGTCATGCAGGGCACCATTCACACCATCACCCAAATGCGCGGCGAAATCGCCAACACCGCCACCGTTATTCGCCAACTGGAAACCGACAGCGGACGTATCGGCAAGGTGCTGGAAGTGATCCGCGGCATCGCCGAGCAGACTAACCTGCTGGCCCTCAACGCCGCCATCGAAGCGGCCCGTGCCGGTGAAGCCGGGCGCGGTTTCGCGGTGGTCGCCGATGAAGTACGCAGCCTGGCGCAACGCACGGCGGCGTCGATCATCGAGATCAACCAGATCATTCAAACCGTGCAGACCGGTGCGATCGATGCGGCGCAAGCGATTGAAAGCGGCCAGGCGCGCAGTGATGAAAGCGTCGAGCAAGTCACCCAGGCCGGGGCCATGCTGGAGCGCATCACGCTGGCCGTGGAAGCCATCCGCGACATGAATCGCCAGATCGCCACGGCGGCTGAAGAACAAACGTCGGTGGCGGAGGACATCTCGCGCAACCTCACCGAAATCACCAGCATCGCCAGCACCAACCTGGATAACGTGCAGCGCACGGAAGCGGCGAGCAACAATTTGCACGGCTTGTCGGGAGAATTGAATGAGGTGACGTCACGGCTGAGTGCATAACGAAAAGGCCCGTCAGCCCGAGCAATCATTCAGACGCAAAAAAGCCGCACGATCGTCAAATCGTGCGGCTCTTCGCGGCGCGCATCAGTCGTCTTTTTTGTTCTTCAGGACTTCGCCGGTGGCGGCGTTCAGATCCACGTCCCATTCAACGTTTTTCGCGTCGCGCAACTCGACTTCGTACTCGTAACCGTTGAAGTGGTTATCCAGGTCACTGTCGGTAATTGTCGCACCCGGATGCAGTTTCAGAACGATCTGGTTCAACTCTTCCAGTGGCTTGATCTTGCCATCCTTTACCAACTGAGGAATCTGGTCGACAGGAACATCAGCCTGGGCCAAACCGGCGGTGAGCGTCAGGGCGGCAGCGGTGAACAGAGCAGTCAGCGTCTTCATGAGTTCATTCCTTGTGTGAGCTGTTTAAGTGGGATCAGGTTAACTTTGGTAACTTAATCCACCCTTAAAATTCCCTTTGATGTCTTGCTTCAATCACTGTGGGAGGGTGGCTTGCCCGCGATGGGGCCGTCAGCTTCAACATCAACGTTGAATGACGACACGGCTATCGCGGGCAAGCCACGCACAGGTTTAATACCCAATATTCTTCAACAGCTGATCGACACTCGCGGCGGCCGGGCGTTTATAGAACTTCAACAACTCGCTGGCGCGGTTGGTAAAAATGCCGTCGACACCGGCATCCATGACCTTCTGAAAATCCACCGCATCGTCGACGGTATAGACGTGCACCAACAGTCCCTGATCGTGGGTGTACTGGTTCATCCACGGTTGCACCAGGTCCGAGTAACTCTGATCGCCACCCTTGGTCAGTGTCGCGGAAGGACCGGTGCCGATCGCACCCTGGGCTTTGGCGTAGTCGACCCAGCGCTGGAATTCGGCTTTGTCCTTGGGTGCCTGGCTGGCGTAGTAAGCGGCTTTGTCTTTCTCGCCGGATTCGGCAAACGGCACTTTGGATTTCGGTTCGATGCTGCCTTCGCCCACCCACAGCAGAAGGATTTTCGGTACTTGGGGCATTTCCTTTTGCAGCAGTTCCAGGCTGCTCTTCTCGAACGTTTGCAGGATCACCTTGCCTTTACCCTGACCGACCGCCAGCTCGCTCTTCGCCAGTTTCGATCCGGCCGGGCTCAGCCAGCCGCGGTCATGGAGTTTGTCCTTGAGATCGCGTTCGATGCCGGGAAACTGCTTGGGCTCCTTGGTTTCGATGTACAGGCCTGGCTTGTGCAGCGGGTTGCCCTGGGCGATGTCGATGATCTCATCGAGCGTCAGAATTTTCAGGCCTGCATAGGATGGACGCGCGCGATCGGGGTACGCGGTGTTGAACCAACTGCCGGCATCCAGGGTTTTCAGTTCGGCCATGGTAAACGCATTGGCGGGGCTGTCTTTGCGCTCGGGGAATTTGCTGGCGACATCGGTGGTGCGTTGCAGGTTGTTGTCGTGCAGGGCGAACAGCACACCGTCCTTGCTGCGTTGCAGGTCCAGTTCCAGGTAATCGGCGCCCAGGTCACGGGCCAGCTTGTAGGCGGCAACCGTGGACTCCGGTGCGTCGAACGAGGCGCCACGGTGGGCGATCACCGCCGGGTGCGGGATGCCCAGGCGCGTGGCCAATGCTGTGGGACCGGGCTCGCTGGCGGCTTGGACCTGCCCCAGGCCGAGCCAAAGACTCAGCAGCAGGGCGCTTTTGGTGAAGGTTGCAGGCATGCTCGAGATCCTTTCGCGATGGTTTCAAAGAAGTCCCTTTTAACAACTGGGCGTCATCAACGCTATCGCAAGACCGACACAAACGTATTGAAAGCTGATTTTCGTCAGCGTTTTTGTGCGCTCGTTTGCAGTACGCTTGGCGGCAATTTCCCCTGCAGAGGGAAACAGCCATTGCTCGCCCTGTGTGTAAACCGACAATAAACACTGTGAGGTTTACCATGCGCATCACGTCCCAACTCATCTGCCAGGCCGCTGACCAACTCAAAGGCTTCGTAGGCCTCAACCGCAAGACCGGCCATTATCTCGTGCGCTTCAGCGAAGACTCTTTCGGCAGGGACGTGGCGGATGACGGCATCATTCCCGCCAGTGAATTCGTCTGGGCGCCCGGCTTCGAGGGCACCATGATCCTCAAACGCGAGCTGATTCAATTGCTGCTCGATCAGAACATCGACGAGCGGATCAACATCACCGAACCGCTGCGGGTTTACATGAAACGGCGAGAGGTGCCGGAGATTTCGGCGCTGCGGAGTTTGGTTCGTGGTTGAGGTTTTCATGTCGACTGGGCTTCAGAGCTGAACCCATAACCCGCTTCGACTCGGTATTCATGGCAACTCGTAGCAGGCCAGAAACATGTCCAGCGCCGACTCTGCGACGGTGGTCTGCATTTCGGGCGAAAGACTTGGCAGACCCATGGAAACTTGCGGCCAGAACGCGAAGGATTTGAGCATTCCCTGAATCTGCTGCGCGGCAAATGCCGGGTCGACTTGTTTCAATCGGCCATCGGCCTGCGCAGCGCGAATCCACACGGTCAGGCTTTCTTCCCGCTCACCCATTCTGGCGACCATGTTCTGTGCGCGCTCGGGGGAATGGATGGTGGCAGCGATGGCCACCCGCGCCAAATCGAGAAAGTTTTCATCACCCAGCATCTGCAACTTGGCCATCAGCATCACGCGCATCTGCTCGCGTAATGGCTGTTGTGGGTGGTAGGACATTTCCTGCTCCGCCGTCACCCGAGTCCATAATTGATTAAGAATTTCGGCGAACAACTCTTCCTTGCTCGGAAAATGGTTATACACCGTGCGCTTCGACACGCCAGCGGTGGCGGCAATCTTGTCCATGCTGGTGATGTCGAAACCGTTGGCACGGAACTCAGCAATCGCGGCTTGAATGATGGCTTCGCGTTTTCGGTCGGTCAGGCGCTGTGCAACTGTCATAAATCCGCTTCGGCAGAGAGAAAAGGAAAATTACACTCGGTAGTTTACTTGTGGGCGGGATTGATGCAACCTTGAAACTACACTGTGCAGTGTAATGTTTTGTTAATCCTGCGCGGTAAAAACTAGAGTGTTCGGCTAATGCGTGCGTGCCTTGGCCATTTATCGTCCCAAGCGGAAAATCGCCAACGCGCGGTTTTTCTGGAGTCATTCAGTTATGGCCAATTCAGTTTCCCCGGCGAATAACGCGTCTACCCTTGATGCCTCTCGACAGGCTCGAGGGCAATTCCAGAACCACACGCCGATACAGCGTTTAAGCATCGGCAAAACCCTGCGCATCTTGTGGAACGCGATGTTCCACAAACCGCGCGACACCCGCCCGACGGCACCCGTCCCCGTGCAAGCGCTGACGCAAGCGGCACTGATTGCCGCGCCGAACCACAGCGTCTATCGCCTCGGCCACTCCACGTTGTTGCTCAAACTGCGGGACAAGTTCTGGATCACCGACCCGGTTTTCGCCGAACGTGCCTCGCCTGTGCAATGGGCTGGCCCCAAGCGCTTTCACCAGCCACCCATCAGCCTGGAAGAGCTACCGCCGATTGAAGCCGTGATCCTGTCCCACGATCACTACGACCACCTGGATTACCAGACTGTGCTCAAACTGGCGGACAAAGCCAACTATTTCCTCACTCCGCTGGGCGTGGGCGACACGCTGATCAGATGGGGTATCGACGCCAGCAAAGTCCGCCAACGGGACTGGTGGCAAGGCACGGAAATCGACGGCATCCAGTTCATCGCCACCCCCTCGCAGCACTTTTCCGGCCGCGGCCTGTTCGACGGCAACAGCACCCTTTGGGCTTCGTGGGTGATGATCGACGGCGACACGCGCATCTTCTTCAGTGGTGACAGCGGCTATTTCGATGGTTTCAAACGAATCGGCGAACAGTACGGCCCGTTCGACCTGACGTTGATGGAAACCGGCGCCTACAACGTCGATTGGCCACACGTGCACATGCAACCCGAACAAACCCTGCAGGCCCACATTGACCTCAAGGGCCGCTGGCTGCTGCCCATCCACAACGGCACCTTCGACCTGTCGACCCACGCCTGGTACGAACCCTTCGACCGCATCCTGGAGTTGGCCTGGGAGCGCAGTATTTCGATTACCACGCCGCAAATGGGGGAGGCCTTCTCCCTGAGGCATCCGCAACGGGGCGGGGCCTGGTGGCAGGAGGTGGAACAGCGGATGTTTGAGGAGCAACAGAGCGTCGGATGAGCGGCTACGGCTCGCGACGAACTTTCGTACGAGCCCTGGTGATTTAAGACGACGGATAAATCTGACTGATTCTTTAGGCTGATTCGCGGGTGAGGTCATTGACCCGCAATCAGTCAGAGGATTTGTACATGGATGTATCTTTTAATGGCCGCATGACGCGGCTAGCCAGCATTGTCGTGTTATCGATGGCAGCCAGCGCAGCCTATGCGCATAACCTGATATCCGAAACCAGGCTGGAATATTTAGGTGTCGATGAGCTCAACCAGAGGATGGAGCGTGGTCAACTGAGCTCCGTCATGCTGGTCAGGCACTTATTGCAACGGATCGAAAGGCTGGACAAACAGGGGCCGGCAATCAACGCGATCATCGAACTGAACCCCGACGCACTGGACATTGCACAAGTCCTCGATAAGGAACGCCAAGGTGGGCATGTTCGCGGTCCATTGCATGGCATTCCTGTGCTGCTCAAAGACAACATCGATACCTCCGATTCAATGCAGACCAGCGCCGGTTCATTGGCTCTGGTTGGGCAACCTGCAGCGCAGGACGCCTTTATCGTGCAGCGCCTGAGGGATGCCGGAGCGGTCATTCTCGCAAAGACCAACCTTAGCGAATGGGCTAACTTCCGCGATCCGGCCGTTCCCGATGGCTGGAGCGGGCGAGGCGGGCAAACCAGAAATCCCCACGTGTTAAGCGTAACGCCATGCGGCTCCAGCGCCGGTTCGGGCGCAGCGCTCGCGGCGGGTTTCGCACCGCTGACGGTTGGAACGGAGACGATCGGTTCGATCATCTGTCCTGCATCACTCAATGGCGTGGTCGGTATCAAACCCACGGTGGGCTTGCTCAGTCGCAGTGGCATGGTTCCCGTGACCTACAAACTCGATACGCCGGGGCCGATGGCTCGCACAGTTCGTGATGCTGCATTGTTGTTGAACGCCATGCGTGGCAGCGATCCAAATGACCCGATCAACAAGCCATCTGTCATTGATGCAACGGATTACACCGCTTTACTGCGCACTGATGCACTGGCGGGACGCCGTATCGGCTTTCCATTGAAGTTCGGCACCAGCGCCGAGGGGCTTGAAAGCGATCCGCAATTTTCCAGGGCTCTGGAAGTGATGCAGGCTGCCGGCGCCATCCTGGTTCCCGTGGAACTTACCGATCCGTTATCGGAGCAGGTAGATGAGGCGCTATGGATGGGTATCAAGCGTGACTTGCCGAGGTATCTGGCAACGCGAACCGCAATGTCTGCTCCCACGCTGGACGCAATCGTGCGCTTTAACGAGGCCACGCCAGGTGATCCGGCTTACGGGCAAAGCGTCCTGAGCGCGGCCAACAGCATCGATTTCGATGAGCGCACTTACAATGCGCTATGGCAAAAAATCCGCCATGAAAACGCTTCTGTCATCGACGACTTGCTGAACACCCATCAACTCGACGCCTTGGTGCTGGATGTCGGCTCCCCCGGTTTGAATGTCATCCCGTTGGCAGGCTACCCCGGCATCATGATGCCGTCGGGAGTGGACGCAGACGGCGTACCGACCTCGGTGTTCTTCTACGGCGCTCCATGGAGTGAAGCCAAGCTTCTGGCACTGGCTTACGGCTATGAACAAGCCGCACACGCGCGGCAGACCCCTGCTTTCAAACCGTAGACATTCACTCGGCAAAGACCACCTCAAGCCGGCCCTCTTTTCTCGATCGGGGGGCCGACTTGACGACGATTTGCACGTCGCGCCCGAGCAACAACAGACACTCCATCATCTTGGCTTCGCTGATCCCGCGAAACTTGCCTCGCAGCATTTCAGAAAGCTTGGGTTGTGAAAGCCCCAGAATTTCTGAAGCCTGAATCTGGGTCAAATGGCGAGCCTTGATGATTTCCCCAATTTTTGCCGCCAACTGCGACTTGACTCGCATTTCATTGGAGTGGGGTATACCAAGGTCTTCGTAAACGTTGCCGCTGCTCTCTTCGATTTCAATCATTTTCCAATCCTTTCGCGTGATCCTGCGCTGCTTGTAGCCTTTTTCTGATCAAGTCGATATCGCACTGCGCAGTTTTAATGCCTGAAACCGACTTTTTCTGAAAACAGTGCAGAACGTAGATAGCGCTCCTGAAGCGAACGGTATAAACGGCGCGGTAAGTGTTCGTATCGAAGTCCTCAATCAACTCAAGGACCCCGGCACCTCCAAAGCTCTTGAGATGCTTGGCATCTGGATGCCTCTTGCCGTTTTGCGCTAAATCGAGAGCGTGACCAAAAACATCCTGTACATCTGCGGGTAACTGCTTGAGGTCCTTTTTGCTGCTGTAACCCACAGGAGTGTCTTCCTTGTACTCATGCGAAAATATACCTATATGGGAATAAACGTCAATCGTTGCCTTTACTCACTCCACCATTGCAAAATCCGCTCGCCCAACCGGATTCGGCGTAGACCCTCTCAGATTCATCCCACGCCCTGGTGCAAAACCGGGGAAGAACACCAAACCTTCCGATTCAAACCGGTAAGCCAAGGCCAACCGAGTGACATCCAGCACGTCCTGTTGCGCTTCGAAGCGCTGTATGGCCTCGACAGAAACCGACGCTTCCCGCGACAACTCTTCCACGCTCCAGCCCAGCATTGCTCGGGCCTGGGCGCAGTGGGTAGGGGTGAATTGGAAAAGGGCGATACGTTCCAGGGTGATTTTCATCGCTTGAGAGGCCATGGGTATTCTCCGGGCTCGAGAGTGTTGATCCAAAATGTACTGTGTTTTTGTACAGTTGTTTTGAGCCCGAATCAAATCGAATTTTCAGTTCACACGCTTCCACCTGACAGGTGGCAAGCGTCAGCGTGGCGAACAAACCACAGGTTGCTCATCGGCGCTGATCTTCAACTGCGCCGAAGCAGCCAGCAATTTCTTCAGCCGCGTGCACAAGGGTAAAAAAATTACCCCGCTGGCTAAACCTCCGTCGCCCGTTATTGAAGACGATGGGAGCGATGAGCTTGCCGAACAGTGGCTGGTCCATGCGACCACCGTGCAACGCAAACACGTGCTGTATGTCATCCATGTGCAGACCCGTTATTGCATGATTTTCGCCGACGCGAAAAAGGCGGATGTCGACGGGTTCCTTAGGCGTTTCGTCGACCGTTGGATAGAGGGCCTGATCCGTCATGCCGGGCAACATGACATGCTTCGCTGGGTTGACGCCGAGCAGATGATGGAGGGTTTCGAGGAGAGTTGCCGCGATTATGCGTTTTACAAACGCGGCCATCGAGGGGCGCAAAAGCATATCAATGAGATCGCCTGGGTTTTCGAGGATTGCGCCGCCGAATGGGGGGCTTTGCCCACTGACGAGTTTTCTGCCGGACGCTTCGATGGCGATATGAACGACACGCCTCGAGGGAGCAAAGGGCACAAGGACTTTTACTACCCGGATGAGGAAATGATGGCTCACTGGTTGCGCCGGTACGCTGGCCTTGATGAGCCCAGCGTTCAAGCCGCACTTGAACGGCGCATGGAAGTGAAACGGGAAATCTGGGAATTTGAGCGGCAACAGGCGCATGACGCTCAGTATTGAATTACTGTCCGGTCAACCCCGGCGCCTCCCGCACTAGAAAGTGATCCAGATTTTCGATGCTGGCGCTGAACACCCCGAACGTCTGCTCGGGGTTTTTCTTGCTCGGTACCTGCTTCAACTCCGGCGTCACGCCATAAAAGAAGCAATACAACGCCTGCCCACTTTCGATGGCGTGCTTGATCTCCTCCAGGAACGCCTTGCGCTTGCGGTAGGTGTCGATGAGCTTCTTGCTCAGGTAAACATTGACCGAGTAAGGCTTCTTCTCGAACCAGACCTTCTTCTCGAAATCGATGCGAAAGCTCTGGGTGTAGTCCTTGATCTGCTTGACCTTGCCCCAGTAAATCAGCCCTTTGTTGTCTTGCAGGTATTCGATTTTCTTGAAGAACGAAGCGTAGGGCGCGGTATGTTCGCCAATCTTCAGCGGCATGCGCTTGAGCAAATCCTTGTCGTCGAAGTTCGATACGAAACATTCCACCGGGTGGGCGAAAACGCTGGTCTTGTCCGGCGCCGAATCGCGGCTCGGCTGCTCGACGCCAGCGACGGCCGAAGGCGTTGAAGGCTCTTCCCTTTGCGTATCGGCGGACGCCGCCGCACTGGACGGCTTACGCACATACGCACGCCGGGTCAGTAACAATTCGGACGGGAAATTTTCCTCTCGACTGTCATCCGTTTCCGCTTCTTCCACACCCAACGCCGGCGTCTTCAGACTCACATAAGGACACCCCTCGACATGCCGCGTGCTCGGTAAATTCTTGAAGTGCGGCGTTCGCACGTAGTTCACGTTCTTGGCGTTGAACGTGCCCAAGTCGTTCGCTACATCGAAGGCCAGGCGACAAGCATCGTTGGGGCATTGGAAATGCTCCTTGACGGAGTCGAACGCCATGGTCTCGTCGAAATTCAGATCGCGCACGTCATAGATCGACAGCTTTTCGTCGAGGCTGAGGCAGTAGGCGAGGTCGAATTTCATGGGGCTTGGATCCGTGGAAGCAGGGTGACGTATTAATAGCGGGAGGCGGGGCGTGTTGCACTCATTGTTTTCATTCTCAATCCAATCGCTCACCCTGTTTCATTGGTTGGTACAAGTTCCTATGAAGTACTCCAATCCCGCAGGAAATCTAACGCCTAAAATTTCGGACAGCGCCATTACTTGAGACTCGTTCAAAAGTAACTCTCCCGGTTCCATTTCAGCGAGGGGCTTTGATTCAACGAGTTGAGCGACTTTTTCATTGAGTTCAATGCCATCGATGTCCAGTTCGAATTGTAAAGAATCGTCCTTCTTCTCGTCCGGATAAAAGCCAGTGATTGATAGGTAGCGCATGTGTTATTCCTTAATTTCTTGTGGTTTTCCTACCCGGTTTCGCTGGTTTTGTTTGCTTGCCGGTAATGTGGTTATATTCACCAAGGTGAATCCCCAATTTGTCGAACTTTTCTACGGCATTACTTTTGTAGTCCCATTCATAAATTCGTCCCTTACGGTCAACCCAACGGGCGCGTTTCTTTCCACCTCCTTGAACAGATGACTTTGATTTTACTCGGACTGCATCGGGGAAAGCGGGTAGCGTTTTCGGGTGGTCATAATACGAATGATCTCCCATTTGGCTAATAACAATATAAACGGGCTTCACCAAAGCCCCCACCGGAAACACAAGAATAAAATCCTTGTACTCAGGCGGATAAATCGGATTGACGATGATGCCGTCAGCCTGTTCCGTCGGCGGATAAACCCAGATATGCGGTGCCTGCGGGGCGGCTTCCAGTTTGGGAATGCCGAGAATGTCCGAGCCGTCTTCGGCGGGCGTCCAGATCAGTTCGATGCCTTCCCCAAGATCGGCAACGTACTGGCTACCGCGCAAAGCCACCTGCACGACATCGACCATTTCCCAATCGCGGTTCTTGCCGGTGTAAAAGCCGTAACCCTTGAGGCTGCCGTCATCTTGCTGCTCGATGTTCAGGCGAACCCGCGTGCGGGCCTGTTCGAGAGCGCGCAGTTGGTCTTCGCTGTAGAGAGCGCTGTCGCCGAGAGTGGGTGCCCAGAACAGCGCGACCACACCGGTCAACGCCGCCGTTGTCGCCGTGCCAAGCGCTACCCCGGCGCCTATGACCGGGGCCATGAGCGCGGGGGCACGAAGTGCCAGTTGACCAATGCCCAGCGCAACCGTGGAGCCGCTGATGGTCTGCAAATCAAGCAGACCGTCGTCATTGACCTCCCTGGCACCCAGCAAGACGATGTCGCCATAGTCTTCTAGGCTGTCAGTCGGCACCATTCCTGAAGGATTGGAGTAGTTGATGACCGCGTCCGGCAACTTGCAGGATTTGGCGAACACGCATCCGACGCGGGGCACTTCATTTTTTATCGGAACCACCCCGAGCCGATCTTCGAATGCTTGCTGTCGGGCGAGCATCGCCTCGTAGGCTGACTGCCGGGCCTCGCGCTCGGCCAGTTCGCTGGGCGTCATCAAGCGATAGGTGACGTGATGCCCGTCACCTGACGGCGGGTTTTTTACCTGGGGAATGTCCTTGTTGCCAGCCACTGACTGTCCTTGTGCATTCGTGCATCGGTGGCCCTAGGGCAGGGCTGCGCGACGTTAACGAACCAGAGGGACTGTGGCAGTAGGATGTTTCTGGGATGACGGCAGGAATTGTCTGTGTTCGTGCTCGGTTACTCAGGTTTCAACCGTTTCACCTTTGTATAAAGCAAAGCTGTGAACTCATCCCGATCACTCGAATGATGACAACGTCGATGACAGTTTGGGCATAACGCAACAGCATTGCTTGGGCGATCTGAACCTTCTTGTGCCAAATGCTTAACGTGATGAACCTCAAGGAACGGCATGCCCGACTTCTCAAATGGAGCCGGCTCGCCACATCCTTCGCACTTACCTTCAGCCTGCTGGCGAACCCACGCTCTTACTACCGGATCGCGTAAAAAAGACTTTCCACTGGAATGAGTCTGCGCGGGTTTCTCAATTCCCTTCGGCACCACTTTAATCGGTTGTCGCTCAAGCTTTGCAGCTCGCCGCTCCAGCGTTGCCTCGTCGGCTGTCGGGGCAAAGTCTTCAGGGGTTACAGGGCCAGGAGCATTGAGTGCTTCGCGAATGCTCTTCGCAACATTGGCACCGACATTTTTGGCAGGCTTGTATCC
This sequence comes from Pseudomonas sp. Sample_10, assembly GCF_004321495.1. NCBI lineage: Bacteria > Pseudomonadati > Pseudomonadota > Gammaproteobacteria > Pseudomonadales > Pseudomonadaceae > Pseudomonas > Pseudomonas sp. Sample_10. The sequence continues at coordinate 35,875 of NZ_RCOE01000174.1, read as the reverse complement.
CTTGATAGGTTTTCGACCCAGCTCGACCATAACCGTAGAAATGTTCTGCATCCGAAACTCAACAGAACCTTTGGTGCGACCAACCAAAGCACCCTCGCGCAGGACGCGATTTTCATGAGCTTTGTTGATCGCCTGACCATTCTGCTCGCGAGAAAGCATGCTGAGATAGGCATCGACGGCCGCCCGAATCTCCACCTCACTCCAATCGCCGTTGCTGTTCTCCGTATCCATACAATCGCCGAGAGTTAAATACTCCCGGACGATACTGAGTGGCCACTACAACTGTCTACGAAATTTCCTACAGAAAATAGAAACGGATCTCGCATGATCCTACAAACACATCGCTAACCCATCGAGTGCTTTGACGACTGAAATATTTGCGCAACCCTTCGCCACCATGGTTTTGCCACCTTAACGCGTCGTTGGGTCTGATCGCTCAACAGATACGGCATATCCCGAAGTCGAATCCAACCTTCATCCTGCCAATGCAGCAAACTCAATGACATCTGCGGCCAATCCAACAAACTCAGCATCGGCCGATCCGAACTTTCAGGTTGCTTCGCATCGCGTAACGCCGATACCACCTGATGAGTCAACCACTCACGCAACAAGCGATTCCCTGGAACGTAGTGATAAACCAGCAGCGCATAAACGCCAGATTCACTCAGCATCAGCTGTTTTTCTGGTTGCCGGAAATACTCAATACATAGAACGCGTCGCTGATCCTTGTCCAGCTTGTTGACCATACGATCACTCAAATGGACACCCATCAATCGACCGATATCGCGGGCACAGAACCATGGCTGGTTTTCAAGGAGTAGAGCGTGAAGGAAAAGGTTATGGCGGGTGAAAACTGTCGGAGTGTAGGTATCAGGTATTACGGATCGGTGTTGAGTTCCTGCAGGCATAGCCATTACCTCTACGTAGGTATGAAGGGGGGCCGGAACCCGACGTAGAGGACTTAAGAAATCCCAACAGGCTCTTTCTCTCACAAGGGTCCGCATATAAGGCTGATACCAGCATGCGTTCAGTGTGAGCAAGTAGCTTCTACGTTGGGCGTTTCTTAGGCACCTGCAATGGAGCTTAGAAGTGCTTTGATCGTCTATCAATAAGAAAGGGGCTGGATTTGCTGTAGGAGGTTTAGCTGCTACTGAGATTGCGAGTAGGCGTTTTCCTACCCAACAAAAAGCCCCGATCAGATCGGGGCTTTTTGATTTTTTGATTTGCCGATTCAACTCGTCAAATCGCGGCTAGCTCAGGAATCAATCCCAGCTCAACGCCCCACCCGTCTGATACTCAATCACTCTCGTCTCAAAGAAATTCTTCTCTTTCTTCAAGTCCATGATCTCGCTCATCCAAGGGAACGGGTTAGTGGTCCCTGGGTACTCTTCCTTCAAACCGATCTGCGACAGGCGACGGTTGGCGATGAACTTGAGGTAGTCCTCCATCATCGCCGCGTTCATGCCCAGTACGCCGCGAGGCATGGTGTCGCGGGCGTATTCGATTTCCAGTTGGGTGCCTTGCAGGATCATTTGCGAGGCTTCTTCCTTCATCTCGGCGTCCCACAGGTGTGGGTTTTCGATTTTGATCTGGTTGATCACGTCGATGCCGAAGTTCAGGTGCATGGATTCGTCGCGCAGGATGTACTGGAACTGCTCGGCGACGCCGGTCATTTTGTTGCGGCGGCCCATGGAGAGGATTTGGGTGAAGCCGCAGTAGAAGAAGATGCCTTCCAGAACGCAGTAGTAGGCGATCAGGTTGCGCAGCAGCTCTTTGTCGGTTTCGACGGTGCCGGTTTCGAACTTCGGATCGGAGATCGAACGGGTGTATTTCAGGCCCCAGGTGGCTTTTTTCGCGACCGATGGGATCTCGTGGTACATGTTGAAGATTTCGCCTTCATCCATGGCCAGCGATTCGATGCAGTACTGGTAGGCGTGGGTGTGGATCGCCTCTTCGAAGGCCTGGCGCAGGATGTACTGGCGGCATTCCGGGTTGGTGATCAGGCGGTACACGGCCAGGACCAGGTTGTTGGCAACCAGGGAGTCGGCGGTGGAGAAGAAGCCGAGGTTGCGCATCACGATACGGCGTTCGTCGTCGGTCAGGCCTTCCGGGTTTTTCCAGAGGGCGATGTCGGCGGTCATGTTGACTTCTTGCGGCATCCAGTGGTTTGCGCAGCCGTCCAGGTACTTCTGCCAGGCCCAGTCGTACTTGAATGGCACGAGTTGGTTGAGGTCGGCGCGGCAGTTGATCATGCGCTTTTCGTCAACGGCGACACGGGCGGAGGCGCCTTCGAGTTCGGCGAGGCCTTCGGCGACGTCGAGGGAATCCAGGGCAGCCTTGGCGCGGGCCACGGCGGCGGAGTCACTGGCGGTCACGGCGCGGGCTTCCAGCGCGGCGGCACCGCCGGCGCTGTCGAGACGGTCCATGTTGGCTTCGGTGGCGTGGCCAGCGTTAGCGCTCTTGACTGCTACTTCCGTGTCTTCTTTGTCGAATTCGTCCCAGCTCAGCATGACGTGTCGTCTCCTGCGTGAGGGCCAGATTGCCCGTGTGAAATGGATGAGTCGGTATTTCACACGGCCGTACTGGCCGCGTTGGATCTAAAGGAATCGTTTTTTGCACTCGCCAAGGCAGGCAATAAAACAGAATTTTGTACGGGGTTCCGAGAGCCTCTGATGGGCGCAATCAGCATCGAATGCTGTTGCGGGGCTTCAGACTGGCTATTGATCCCTGTAAGGGGATATTGCAGGCCCGTTTAAGGCGGCATTATAGGGAAATTTTCACCGGCGTGGTGGGGCGAATCCGCGCATGGAGCGGTCGAGAAGCAGGGTTTTTCGGTCGGAGCGAGGGTTTACAGGGCTTTGGCTGAGATTGGCGATGGCAAAATTTTTTTTGGCAAATCTGAGTTTGCTCAAAAAGTAATCAAAAAAAGGCTTTTTTCACTACATCTTGTGTTTCTGGATGCTTTTCGAGAGCTCCAAACACAACTGAGCCCGACCGAAGCCGGGCTGAAATCGACCTTCAGCAATCGCTGAAATGATCCGATTCGGTGCAGTTACTCAGCCGCTGGAGCAGCCATTGCCCATGACGCTGTAACGCAAGATATGCCGTTGGCCTTTGGAGTCGTCGTATTCCATTTTCATCGGGACAACTTCACACACATTGGGGACTTCGCTCATGGAAACAACTTTGGCGATGTCCAGGTGCATCGAGTAAGTGTATTCCTCGATAGCCGGTTGATGCTGCGCGACATCAGTCTGAACCTCGTCTGCCATGGCGGTTGCGCACAGACTGCTGAGGGCCAGAACCAATAAAGCTTTCATTTAAGTTTTACCTTTCTTGAGGCGAGAGGGGGCACGCAATCTTTTTGGGATTGCGTGTGAATCTTTACAACTTGGGTTTGGGTTAACTGCCTTCGTGGGGGCTGTAACGTGGTTAACTCAGGTTGCCGGGTTGGCGAGGTGGATTTTAGGGAGCAGGGTGGAATTCATATAGGCGTGGTTTTGATAAACACTTTTGGTGGTTTTCGTAACAATCCTTCGAAACCTTTGTGTACGGCTATGTAGGGGCCGGCTTGTTGGCGAAATTGGCGACGCGGTGTGTCGGGCATAGCGTCATCGCTGGCAAGCCAGCTCCCACAGGTAATGGGGAATCTAGCTCGTCTGGAGTAGGACGAATTACCTCTGGCTTGGCAGGCTGAGTCGCTATTCACGACAAAATGTGTGGGCTTGTTACTACCATCGTCGAATGGTTCTATAGGCCCGGCCCGGGCTACAACGGTGCCATACAAAAACAACTATTCCACCGAGGTAAGAAAGATGAGTGCGGCTTCCCTGTATCCCGTTCGTCCCGAGGTTCTGGCCAATACGTTGACCGACGAGGCGACCTACAAGGCCATGTACCAGCAGTCGGTCGTCAACCCGGACGGCTTCTGGCGCGAGCAAGCCAAGCGCCTCGACTGGATCAAGCCTTTCACCACGGTGAAGCAGACTTCCTTCGACGATCACCATGTCGACATCAAGTGGTTCGCCGACGGTACCCTGAACGTTTCCTACAACTGCCTCGACCGTCATCTGGCCGAGCGCGGCGATCAAGTGGCGATCATTTGGGAGGGCGATGATCCTTCCGAAAGCCGCAACATCACCTACCGCGAACTGCACGAGCAAGTGTGCAAATTCGCCAACGCCCTGCGCGGCCAGGATGTCCATCGCGGCGACGTGGTGACGATCTATATGCCGATGATCCCTGAAGCCGTGGTCGCCATGCTGGCCTGCACCCGGATCGGTGCGATTCACTCGGTAGTGTTCGGTGGTTTCTCGCCTGAAGCCCTGGCCGGTCGCATCATCGACTGCCGCTCGAAAGTGGTGATCACCGCCGACGAAGGCATTCGTGCCGGCAAGAAAATCCCGCTCAAGGCCAACGTCGACGACGCCCTGACCAACCCGGAAACCAGCAGCATCCAGAAAGTCATCGTGTGCCAGCGCACCGGTGGCGACATCAAGTGGAACCAGCATCGCGACATCTGGTACGAAGACCTGATGAAAGTGGCCGGCACCGTTTGCGCGCCGAAAGAGATGGGCGCTGAAGAAGCGCTGTTCATCCTCTACACCTCGGGTTCCACCGGCAAGCCAAAGGGCGTGCAGCACACCACCGGCGGCTACTTGTTGTACGCGGCCATGACCCACGAGCGCGTGTTCGACTATCGCCCGGGCGAAATCTACTGGTGCACCGCCGACGTCGGCTGGGTCACCGGCCACAGTTACATCGTCTACGGCCCGCTGGCCAATGGCGCGACCACGTTGCTGTTCGAAGGCGTGCCGAGCTATCCGGACATCACCCGGGTGGCGAAGATCGTCGACAAGCACAAGGTCAACATTCTCTACACCGCACCGACCGCGATCCGCGCGATGATGGCGTCGGGCACCGCCGCCGTGGAAGGCGCCGATGGCAGTAGCCTGCGCTTGCTCGGTTCGGTGGGCGAGCCGATCAACCCGGAAGCCTGGGACTGGTACTACAAGAATGTCGGCAAGTCCCGTTGCCCGATCGTCGATACCTGGTGGCAGACCGAAACCGGCGGCAACATGATGAGCCCGCTGCCGGGCGCTCACGCACTCAAGCCGGGTTCGGCGGCGCGTCCGTTCTTCGGTGTGGTGCCGGCTTTGGTGGATAACCTGGGCAACATCATCGAAGGCGAGGCCGAGGGCAACCTGGTGATTCTCGATTCGTGGCCAGGCCAGGCGCGCACGCTGTATGGTGATCACGACCGCTTCGTCGACACCTACTTCAAGACTTTCCGTGGCATGTACTTCACCGGTGACGGCGCACGTCGCGACGCCGATGGTTACTACTGGATCACCGGTCGCGTCGACGACGTGCTCAACGTCTCCGGCCACCGCATGGGCACCGCCGAGATCGAAAGCGCGATGGTCGCCCACCCGAAAGTCGCCGAAGCCGCTGTGGTCGGTGTGCCGCACGACATCAAGGGGCAGGGCATCTATGTCTATGTCACCTTGAAAAACGGCGAAGAGCCGAGCGAGCAACTGCGTCTGGAGCTGAAAAACTGGGTGCGCAAGGAGATCGGTCCGATCGCTTCGCCGGATGTCATCCAGTGGGCGCCAGGCCTGCCGAAAACCCGTTCGGGCAAGATCATGCGGCGGATTCTGCGCAAGATTGCCACCGCTGAATATGAAGGCCTTGGGGATATCTCGACCCTGGCGGATCCGGGTGTGGTGCAGCATTTGATTGATACGCACAAGACGATGAACGTCGCTTAACCCGCCGTTCCTGAGTCACCGAAGCCCCACCCGGCATTGCCTGGCGGGGCTTTTTCGTATCGATCGTTCCTACGCTCTGCGTGGGAATGCCGCCATGGACGCTCCGCGTCCGCCGTTGACCTTGTGACGCAGAGCGTCACGGGATGCATTCCCACGCTGAGCGTGGGAACGATCGACGGAGGAGCCAATAATTATCGGTTTCGTCTGTAGGGTGTTTCCCTATGTTACCCGTCACCGTTCAAGTAACTGAATGTGTAACCGTGCGTCCAATAACGAGGCATTGGGAAACGCAAAGCCTCGTTTCAACACCTCTGAATCGGTCATAAAAAATAAGACCCAACGCTACACTTGCCGGATTAGAAGGCTTTGCCAATAATAGGCCCGCAATTTGCAGCATGGATCGGTTCACTGTCTTTTGCATCTGCATGAATTTGCAGGGCTGTCAACGTGCCCAAGCGGCTTTCTCGGTGCTTCTGTAATTAGTTGTCGCATTGAAGAAATATCGGCTTCGGGCCTGTCGTTAGAATGCCGATCACTCGCTCGTCGTTGCTGGTGTTGATTTTTCAACATCGGCTTCTCAGGACGCAGCACTGTTTTGCGGTTCCACTCATTCGCATATTGGGCTGTCGCTCACTCTGCCGTTTTAGCCCTTTACCGATGGAGTCCCAACATGAAGAAACTCGTGCTGCTTGGCGCCCTGGCATTTGCCAGCGTGCTGTCCCTGCCAACCTTCGCCGATGAAAAGCCTGTGAAAATCGGTATTGAAGCGGCTTACCCTCCGTTCGCTTCGAAAGCACCGGATGGCAGCATCGTTGGTTTTGACTACGACATCGGCAACGCCCTCTGTGAAGAGATGAAGGTCAAGTGCGTGTGGGTCGAGCAAGAGTTCGACGGCCTGATCCCGGCACTCAAGGTGCGCAAGATCGACGCGATCCTGTCGTCGATGTCGATCACTGAAGACCGCAAGAAATCCGTGGACTTCACCAACAAGTACTACAACACCCCGGCTCGCCTGGTGATGAAGGCCGGCACTCAGGTCAGCGACAACCTGAGCGAGCTCAAGGGCAAGAACATCGGCGTGCAACGTGGTTCGATCCACGAGCGTTTCGCCCGCGAAGTCCTGGCCCCGCTGGGTGCCGAGATCAAGCCTTACGGTTCGCAGAACGAAATTTACCTCGACGTAGCCGCCGGCCGCCTCGACGGCACCGTGGCAGACGCTACGCTGCTGGATGACGGTTTCCTGAAAACCGACGCCGGTAAAGGCTTCGCGTTCGTCGGTCCGGCGTTCACCGACGTCAAATACTTCGGCGACGGCGTAGGTATCGCGGTTCGCAAGGGTGACGCACTGAAAGACAAGATCAACACCGCGATCACTGCCATTCGCGAGAACGGCAAGTACAAGCAAATCCAGGACAAATACTTCGCCTTCGATATCTACGGCAAGTAATACGTCCCGGCGACAAGTCCGAAATGGCGCAAGCAACAGGATCTCTGAGGTTTGCGCCATTTTTTCATCCCAACTTTCGAGGACCTGAATCATGTTGAAAGGCTACGGGGCTGTCATCCTCGATGGCGCTTGGCTGACGCTTCAGCTCGCCTTGTCATCCATGGCCCTGGCCATTGTCCTGGGCCTGATCGGCGTGGCACTGCGTCTGTCGCCGGTTCGCTGGCTGGCCTGGCTGGGCGATCTGTACTCCACCGTGATTCGCGGCATTCCCGACCTGGTGTTGATCCTGCTGATTTTCTACGGCGGTCAGGATTTGCTCAACCGCGTCGCGCCAATGCTCGGATACGACGACTACATCGACCTGAACCCGTTGGCCGCCGGTATCGGCACCCTGGGTTTCATCTTCGGCGCGTACCTGTCGGAAACGTTCCGCGGTGCGTTCATGGCGATCCCCAAGGGGCAGGCTGAAGCGGGCATGGCTTATGGCATGAGCAGTTTTCAGGTGTTCTTCCGGGTGTTGGTGCCTCAGATGATTCGCCTGGCGATTCCGGGCTTCACCAACAACTGGCTGGTACTGACCAAGGCCACCGCACTGATTTCCGTGGTGGGTCTGCAAGACATGATGTTCAAGGCCAAGCAGGCGGCAGACGCCACCCGCGAACCTTTCACCTTCTTCCTCGCAGTGGCGGCGATGTACCTGGTGATCACCAGTGTTTCGTTGCTGGCATTGCGTCACCTCGAGAAGCGCTACTCGGTAGGCGTAAGGGCGGCTGAGCTATGATCTTCGACTACAACGTCATTTGGGAGGCCTTGCCGCTGTACTTCGGTGGCCTGGTAACCACCCTCAAACTGCTCGCGCTGTCGCTGTTCTTCGGCCTGCTGTGTGCGTTGCCGCTGGGCCTGATGCGCGTCTCGAAGAACCCGGTCGTCAACATGACAGCCTGGCTCTACACCTACGTGATTCGCGGCACGCCGATGCTGGTGCAGCTGTTCCTGATCTACTACGGTCTGGCGCAGTTCGAAGCGGTACGCGAAAGCTTCCTCTGGCCATGGCTATCGAGCGCAACGTTCTGTGCGTGTCTGGCGTTCGCGATCAACACCAGCGCCTACACCGCGGAAATCATCGCCGGCAGCTTGCGCGCCACGCCGAACGGCGAGATCGAAGCGGCCAAGGCCATGGGCATGTCGCGGTTCAAGATGTACAAGCGCATCCTGCTGCCGTCGGCCTTGCGCCGGGCGCTGCCGCAGTACAGCAACGAAGTGATCATGATGCTGCAGACCACCAGTCTGGCGTCCATCGTGACCCTGATCGACATCACCGGTGCCGCGCGCACGGTCAACGCCCAGTTCTACCTGCCGTTCGAGGCGTACATCACGGCCGGCGTGTTCTACCTGTGCCTGACCTTCATCCTGGTGAAACTGTTCAAACTGGCCGAGCGCCGCTGGCTGGGCTACCTGGCCCCGCGGAAGCACTGATATGGAACGCATCGACCATTCACTGCCGTGGAGCCATTTGGGCAGCGAGCGCCAGATTTCGGTGTTCCGTTTCGGTAATGGCGAGCGCAAGGCCTACATCCAGGCCAGCCTCCACGCCGATGAACTGCCGGGGATGCGCACCGCCTGGGCGCTGAAACAGCGCCTGGCCGAACTCGAAGCCCAGGGCCTGTTGAACGGCGTGATCGAACTGGTGCCGGTGGCCAATCCACTGGGCCTCGGTCAGTTGCTGCAAGGCAATCATCAAGGACGTTTCGAAGCGGGCAGCGGCAAGAACTTCAATCGCGATTTCGTCGAGTTGAGCGCGCCTGTCGCCGCACAACTCGATGGCCATCTCGGTGATGATCCGCACGCCAACATCCGTTTGATCCGCCAGGCGATGGCTGATCATCTGGCCGCGCTGCCACCGGCCAGCAGCCAGTTGCAGGGCATGCAGCGCATCTTGCTCAGTCATGCGTGCACCGCGGATGTGGTGCTGGACCTGCATTGCGATACCGACGCGGCGTTGCACATGTACGCCTTGCCGCAGCATTGGCCGCAGTGGCGTTCGCTGGCTGCGCATTTGAACGTGCGGGTGGGGCTGCTGGCTGAAGATTCCGGTGGCAGCTCCTTCGACGAAGCCTGTTCGCTGCCGTGGCTGCGACTGTCGCGGTTGTTCCCGGATGCGCAGATTCCTCTGGCGTGCCTGGCGACTACCCTTGAACTGGGTGGTCAGGCGGATACCGGTCGCGTCGAAACCGAGGCTTACGCCGAAGGCATTCTGGCGTTCCTCGCCGAGCAAGGGCTGATCAGCGGCGACTGGCCGAAACCTGTGCAGGACGCATGCGAAGGCCTGCCGTTCGAAGGCACCGAATTGTTGTTCGCACCGCACCCCGGTGTGGTGAGTTTTCTGCGTCAGCCCGGCGAATGGGTTGAGGCGGGTGATGAAATTTTTGAAGTGATCGATCCGCTGGCGGATCGGGTCAGCACGGTGTGTGCTGGTACGTCCGGGGTGCTGTTTGCCATTGAACGGCTGCGTTATGCCCAACCCGGTTTCTGGCTGGCCAAGGTGGCGGGGCGCGAAGCGCTGCGTCACGGGCGCTTGCTCAACGACTGACTGTTTTTGTGAGAACCGACCGCATGTACAAACTTGAAGTCCAAGACCTGCATAAACGCTATGGCAGTCACGAAGTGCTCAAGGGCGTGTCCCTGAAGGCGGCGGCTGGCGATGTGATCAGCATCATCGGCTCCAGTGGCTCCGGCAAAAGTACCTTCCTGCGTTGCATCAACCTGCTGGAGCAGCCGCACGCGGGCAAGATCCTGCTTAACAACGAAGAGTTGAAGCTGGTGGCGAACAAGGACGGCGCGTTGAAAGCCGCCGACCCGAAACAACTGCAACGCATGCGTTCGCGCCTGTCGATGGTGTTCCAGCATTTCAACCTGTGGTCGCACATGACCGCACTGGAAAACATCATGGAAGCGCCGGTGCATGTACTCGGCGTGTCGAAAGCCGAGGCCCGGGAAAAAGCCGAGCATTACCTGAACAAGGTCGGCGTGGCCCATCGTAAAGACGCTTACCCGGGCCACATGTCGGGCGGTGAGCAGCAGCGCGTGGCGATTGCCCGTGCGCTGGCGATGGAACCGGAAGTGATGCTGTTCGACGAGCCGACTTCGGCGCTCGACCCGGAACTGGTGGGCGACGTGTTGAAGGTCATGCAGGCCCTGGCCCAGGAAGGCCGGACCATGGTCGTGGTGACCCACGAAATGGGCTTTGCCCGTGAAGTGTCGAACCAGTTGGTGTTCCTGCACAAAGGTGTGGTTGAAGAAAGTGGCAACCCGCGCGAAGTGCTGGTGAATCCGCAATCCGAACGTCTGCAGCAGTTCCTGTCGGGCAGCCTGAAGTAATCGGAGCTGCCGTTGTGCACCGCGATAGTGCATGCTTCGCGATCCAACGCTGGCCCCGACCCCTGTGGGAGCTGGCTTGCCAGCGATAGCGGTGAGTCAGTTTGCATCTCTGGCACAGACACACCGTCATCGCTGGCAAGCCAGCTCCCACAGTTTGATCTGTGTCGGTTTCGAGATTTGCGTTCATTTACGGGCTAGCATTGGCCCATGCCTTCATCACTGTTCTTCGTTTCGGATTGCCCGCCATGACTGCCCATCGAATTGGTTTCCTGATTTGGCCCAGCACTAAAGCACTGACGCTTGCGCTGGCTGAGGAGGCCTTGCGCGTTGCTCAGCGTGTGCATCCGGACGTCGTCTACGAACTGTCGTTCCTGCAAGCCGAACCGCCGGTCGAAGGCCAATGGCAATTGCCCGGCGAAGCCTGGACCGGCAAGCTCGAAAACTTTCAGAAACTGTTCCTGCTCGCTGACGAGCCGCCGACCACCCTGGCGCCGGCGCTCAGCAGCGCGCTCAAGCAACTGGTGCGTGCCGGTTGCGTGATTGGCGGTCTCTCGGCCGGTGTTTATCCGTTGGCGCAACTGGGTTTGCTCGATGGTTACCGCGCGGCCGTGCACTGGCGCTGGCAAGACGATTTTGCCGAGCGTTTCCCGAAGGTCATCGCCACCAGTCATTTGTTTGACTGGGATCGCGATCGCCTGACCGCGTGTGGCGGCATGTCGGTGCTTGATCTGCTGCTGGCGGTGCTGGCCCGTGACCACGGTGCTGAACTGGCCGGTGCGGTGTCGGAAGAACTGGTGGTCGAACGCATTCGCGAGGGTGGAGAACGCCAGCGCATTCCGTTGCAAAACCGCCTCGGTTCCAGCCATCCGAAGCTCACCCAGGCGGTGTTGCTGATGGAAGCCAACATCGAAGAGCCGCTGACCACCGACGAAATCGCCCAGCACGTGTGCGTGTCCCGTCGGCAGTTGGAGCGGATTTTCAAGCAATACCTCAATCGCGTACCAAGCCAGTATTACCTGGAGCTGCGCCTGAACAAGGCCCGGCAAATGTTGATGCAAACCAGCAAGTCGATCATCCAGATCGGCCTGTCGTGCGGCTTCTCCTCCGGCCCGCATTTCTCCAGCGCCTACCGCAACTTCTTTGGCGCCACGCCGCGGGAAGATCGCAACCAGCGGCGCAGCAGCAGCCCGTTCGAATTGTCGTCGGTGCCTTCAGAGCGCGGGTGACACGTTCACATCGATGCCTGGCCGATTTGTCCGGGCGCGATCGCGCTGTCACTCCTCGACCTCACTCTCGCCAGAAGAGGACGTCTCTATTTCGGCGCGGTCGACGACTCCATCAATGCCAAAAGACTCGCCGGTTCGTCGGTAGTACGCGATGAATCGTTGCAGGCTTTCTTCGGAGAAGGGGTTCCCGCCGAGCTTGATTTTCCTGGCGACCCCCACAGGCAGTTCGAGAATGTCGCTGGGGATCTCACTGATCGCGTTGTCAGTAAGGTTCGCCACTTGCAACGTTGTACGAGTCAGCAGGCCCGGCGGAATTTCGCTGATACCTGTGTCATACAGCATCAGGGTCTTCAGTCTCGGCATTTGACTGATGTCGGCAGGTAGGCCCAGAGGGTTGCCGCCCAGAACCAGATGTTCGATGTTCTCCATGCCCGCCAGTGCCGCCTGTGTTTGCGAGGTCAGCGTGATCAGGCAATCGGTCAGCACCAGTGTCTTCAGCTCGCTCATATTGAATACAGGGCTGGGAACCGTGCTCAGGGCAAAGTCGCTGATGGTCAGGTTCTGCAAGTTGGGGAAGCAGCGTAAAAAGCCCTCGGGACGCGATGTCGCTTTGTTTTCGCCGTCCATTTGCAGGCGTGAGACGTGTTTGAATTGCGCGCTCAGTTGGGGCAGGTCGCCATTGATGACCTCGTCGGTGTACAGCTCATAGTGCGGTTCACCTGCCGCATTCACGCCTTCCATATCGGATTCACGACGCCAGCACTGCTCTACGGTTTCCTTGAACGCGTCGCGGGCCAAGTGTTCTTCTGTCAGCTGTGCGTTGGTAAAAGGCTGACCTGTTTGCGGATGCACGGCGGGCAGGTCTGAGGTCCATGCGGCCAGATCGTTGCGCAACGTGGTGTACTCGGTTTCCAGGCGCGTCAGTTCAGTGCGGCCGGCCTCCAGGTTGCCGGGTTGCAGGTAGATGAAATCGCTGGCTTCCTCCCTGTCCAGAAGTGGGTATAAAGCTTGGACTCGATCGATATCAGCCGGGGCGGCCATGACACCGAAGTCCTGGAGGGTCCGTTGGAAATAGCTCTTGATCTGTTCGCGAATCGCCAATGTGAGTGGATTATTGCCAAAGTCCATGCCCTTGCTGATGCGCGAGGGGAGATTGAAAAAGGCCGGGTCAAGATCGGTTATCTGGTTGTCATTGAGGATTGCAGTGCGCAGTGACTGATGTCCCAGCAAACCTTCCGGAACGTTGCTGATACCCGTATTGGAAAGATCGATGTAGTCGAGCTCAGGCATCCCCTGCAATCGGGGGGCAAGACCCAGAGGGTTGCCGTAGAGATCCAGTGTCACCAGGTTGCTGAGGGAAGATAGTGTCGCTTGTGTATCCGGCGTCAGTACGATGCCGCAGTCGCTCAGCAGTAGTTGATTGAGCCTGGGCATGCTGGACAGCGCTGGCGGGAGTTCGCCCAGGGCAACGTTTCTGAGTTCGAGGCGGGCAAGCCCGGTGAAGTGTTGGAGGAAACCCATGATGCCTTGCGGCGCGCCGCTGTTGGTCATCGATAGCGTTGAAATGCGGCTGAAATCTGCGCTGATGGTCGGCAGTTCTCCCACGATCGGCTTGACGAAACTCAACAGATATTCGACGTCGGCAGGGTCGTCGGTAATGCTGGCAGTGATCTGCCGTCGCCAGCCTCTCTGCAGCTCATACCTGAACGCGGCACGGTTCTCCCGGTTTTCCGCCAGCTGCGCGACGCTCAACCTGTTACCGGTTTGAGGGTCGAGGTGGGGCGCCTGATTGACCCAGTCCTGCAAATCATTGTTCAGTTGCCCGTACTCACCTTGCAGGCGGGCGAGTTCCGCATGAGCACCGGCGGGGCGGGTGTGCAGGTAATCGATGACTTCCAGCACTTCTTGCGGGTTGAGTGCCGGCCAGAGTTGGCGAACCCTGCGTACCAGATCCGGCTGGCCCGACGGGAGTTGATCGTAGCCGTCGGCGCCACCGAGCAGGCGCATGGTCGCCGGGTCATAGGCCGGTTTGAGTATTGGATTGTCCTCCAGAATGTTGCGTAATTCGCCGCGCTCCAGCGAATGTTCGCGCAGCGCGTGTTCAAGTTTTTCGCCTTGATGGATGTTGATCTTCAGTGCGTTGCGCTCCGCGTCGGGCAGGGCATGAAGAATGGCCCGACTCAGTTCTGTTGCGCCGCTCAGGCTCAAGCCCTCGTCGTCGTAGGCTTCGTATCGACCATCTTCGCGCCGTACCAGCACTTTGCGGATGGCGGCGTCCTGTTTGCCAATGCGGGTGCGGGTGCGGCCGTTATAGGCGTAGTCCTGAATGTCTATACGGATTTCGGATGTCCAGCCTGGCAGGCGCTCAAGTGAATGGAGGCGCAGCAGATCGGTGTCAGGATTATCAAGCGATGGCAGATCAAGTCCTTCGTAGGCTCGCGTCAGCCGTACTTCTTGCATCGCCCAGCGGGCAAGGTCCTTGAGGCGTTTGGGTACTTCGCCGGTTTTCAGCAGTTGCAGTTCGGGGCTCGTGGCGCTATCGATCAATTCGCTCGCCACGCTCAGCGGCAGCCCCGTGGTGGTGTCGATCAGTTTTTGAATCAAGGCATTCTGGGGGCGTTCAAGAGCGCGGTATCGACTGTCGAACAGTGATGCTCGTTGTCGGGCGGCGGTCTGGGCGAGTTTCTGTCTCAATGAAGTGGCGCGTGCGTCAAGCGAGAGAGAGGGCGCATGTCGATGTTCTTCCAGAAGGGTTTTTTGCTCGCTTTCATTCAGTTGGGCAAGCACGCTTTTGAGCACGTCACCCTCGATCAAGCGACCTTCCTGAACCTCAATGCCTGAGCGTGCCGCCGTTGTGGTTTCCCAGACGATGTTGCCCCGGGCATCGAGCAGGCTGATGCCTATGCTGTCGGGCCACAGGAAATGCTCGGTGAGCAATTGCAGTTGGGTTTGGGAATCAGCCTTTGAATACTGTTCGTGACGCCCGCTGTTGAGGCGGTCGATAAACGTTTGCAGGTCCTTATCGAGGTTGAGGCGCTTGAGGGTATCGGCCAGCAAGGACGGAATGGGTTCGTGCTCGACATGCATTCTGCGCAGGGTGTTCTCATGTAAACCGCTGGCCTTGAGTGCGCGTTCGCGTTCGGCGGGAGACAGCTTTTCGCTCAGGTGACCCAAGCGCTGCAATAGGGTGTTTTTGTCCCACTCCAGTGGTCGGTCGAGTTCTGTCTGCCAGGCGCCGCTGCCGTTGTGCTTGAGCGCGGGGCTGTAGGCATCGGGGCGGCTGGGATGCTCGATACGGTAGTCGCCGGTTGGCTCCTGTCTGACGGCGAAGCGTTTGCCCTCGATGCGGGCGATGGTTTTGCCGTTGTGTTGATGCAGGCCTGACGTGTCGGGAACCGATTGCCGGGGCAGCGGCGCGGCCTGTTCATAAGGGCTCAGGTCGGGTTTCCAGTAAAGGGTCTTTCCATTGGCTGCCTGCACCGGTTTGAACCGGTCAATGAAGGCGATGACCTCTGCGGGCAGTGCCTTGCGAAACTCGCCTGCGGCAACGACCCCACCTGCGGCGAAGGCCCCCAACTGGATCAATGTCTCAACCACTGTCATCAGGTGCTCGAAGGCTTCGGTGGTCTGCCCTTGCGCCCAGTCGATAATCCCTTCAAAGGCATCGTTGACCAATTGATAAGCCATGTAAGCCAGCATCAATTCGCCCACAAACGGCACAAAAGGCAGGGCGACGAAAGCGGCGAGCTGCACAATGGCGGACAGCACGCCGGTAAAGGAGTCCCAGAGTGCCCAGCGAGCCTTTTGGTCCGCCATTGCGGTAGACACCGCGATGACCCGGGCGTCGTTGAGAATTTTGTTCAACTGCGCGCGGTAGAGATGGGGCCATGGGCCGCGATGGATCGGCGTGACAGAAAATTGCAGATTGGGCCGCTCTGTCGGCGTTTCACGCCATGATGGCAGCGCTTCACCGTAGTGGCGTTGATGCCAGGTCACATGGCTCAGGCGATCGGCCAGGTTGCCAAAGAAATATCCGCGGTCTTCGTGAGCGACAAAACGACTGAAAAATTGTTGGTAATCCGGGGTGCGCAGTTGACGAGTGAGGGTTTGCATCAGCTCGGCCGTCGAGGTGTACTCCTTGATCGGGTGCTCCGGGTCATCGGGGATGTAGGCCACGACCCGTGCGACATTGCGTGCGCGTTCAAGGTTAGGTGCAAACACGACGATGCCGGTCAGCCTGGCGGACATGATCGTCAAGTCGTGGCACAGCAGGGGCTCGTTTCCAAGTTTGATACCTTGCTTGCCTTCAGCCAGCGCCTGGATCAGTTGAAAGAAGTCGTCCTGAATGTCGCCGTTCATGCGAGCCAGATGCAGCGCGGCCTTCAATGCGGCTTTCTGGCTGGCCTCGACCCTGGAGCGCAGCACAGTCGCCGCCAGCGGGTTGGAAACCCCAAGATTATCCTCAAGGTAGGTGCGGTATTGGCCGCCGATGTCCAGTTCACGGCATAACCGGGTAAAGGCCTGCACCGTGATCGTCTGCTTGAGCGCGGGCAAGGTATCGAACTGCCCGGTCGAGGACGGCTCAGTGATGAACGTCGAGTCGGGCTCGTAGGCATCCTTGTGGGTTTCCTGTTCTTCAAAGTTATGCAGTGCCGCATTCAACAGCGACACGGTCCAGGTGCGAGCGGCGCCTGACTTGATCGGAAACCAGGGAATGGTCGCGGGAATGTACAGGCGCAAGAACGTGCCTTTGACGTCCACGTCCAGGCCGAATCGCGCTTTCAGAGCGTTTTTGAGCAGTGGTTCAGCAAAAGCGTAGGCGTCCTGCAGGTTTTCCAGTGTGCGGTCGACTCGGTTTTGTGCGGTCCAGTGCGCGGCATTCAGCCGTCCGAGTTCAGCGTGTTGCGCAGCCGGCGCCGCGCGCAAACCACTCGTCAGTATCGGGCGTGCGCTCTTCAGCGCCAGGCGTCTGGCCGATGATGCGTTCCCGAGCCAGTGGGGAATCGTATGAGTGAGAGGCGGGTAGTGAGTGTCGGTGTGGGCGATATACGTTGCGTCAGCTGAGGCTGTCCGCGTTTGCTCGTCGGGTAATTGCATCTTGCAGGTCCATTAGCGCTCAAAGAGCGTCAAGGGAAACAGGCTGCATCGTTCCCGGTGCGGTACATATTTATTGCGCAGGCATTCATCTCTCGCCAAGCCTGCCGCAAATCGGCGCCAGCAGTTTAAACTGCGCCTTTGCGACCCTATATGTCGCATTGCCGTAAACCCGGGAAAATCCGGGGTTTGCGCTATAAGAAGTTGTCGCTTGGCGGCAAGGCCGGGCTGAAAACTGTCCTTACAATCCTCACCAAGCTCGCCAGTTTCAGGCGAGTGTTTTCTCTTCAGGAGACTCCGATGTCCGTTGAGCACGCTGCGGTACAACGCGCCGATTTCGATCAGGTAATGGTTCCCAACTATGCGCCTGCCGCATTCATTCCTGTGCGTGGCGCCGGTTCCCGCGTTTGGGACCAGTCCGGTCGCGAGCTGATCGACTTCGCCGGCGGGATTGCCGTGAACGTATTGGGCCATGCGCACCCGGCGCTGGTCGGTGCCTTGACCGAGCAGGCGAACAAACTGTGGCACGTGTCCAACGTGTTCACCAATGAGCCGGCCCTGCGCCTGGCCCATAAGTTGGTCAACGCCACATTTGCCGAGCGTGCTTTCTTCTGCAACTCGGGCGCCGAAGCCAACGAGGCCGCCTTCAAGCTGGCCCGTCGTGTCGGTTTCGACCGTTTCGGCAGCGAGAAGTACGAAATCATCGCCGCGCTCAACAGCTTCCACGGCCGTACCCTGTTCACCGTTAACGTCGGTGGCCAGTCGAAGTACTCCGACGGGTTCGGTCCGAAAATCACCGGTATCACCCATGTGCCGTACAACGATTTGGCGGCGCTGAAAGCCGCCATTTCCGACAAGACTTGCGCTGTGGTGCTGGAGCCGATCCAGGGCGAGAGCGGTGTGATCCCGGCCGAACTCGAATACCTGCAAGGTGCCCGCGACCTCTGCACCGCGCATAACGCACTGCTGATCTTTGACGAAGTGCAAACCGGCATGGGCCGTACTGGCCACCTGTTCGCCTACCAGCATTACGGCGTGATTCCGGACATCCTCACCAGCGCCAAGAGCCTGGGCGGCGGGTTCCCGATCGCGGCCATGCTGACCACCGAAGACCTGGCCAAACACTTGGTTGTCGGCACCCACGGCACCACTTACGGCGGTAACCCGCTGGCTTGCGCTGTCGCGGAAGCGGTGATCGACGTGATCAACACCCCGCAAGTGCTGGCCGGCGTCAAGGCCAAGCACGACAAGTTCAAGGCACGCCTTGAACAGATCGGCGAAAAGTACGGCCTGTTCACCAAAGTCCGCGGCATGGGCCTGTTGATCGGTTGCGTGCTGAGCGATGCCTGGAAAGGCAAGGCCAAGGACATTTTCAACGCCGCTGAACAAGAAGGCCTGATGGTCCTGCAAGCCGGCCCGGACGTGGTGCGTTTCGCCCCGAGCCTGGTGGTCGAAGACGCCGATATCGATGCCGGCCTGGACCGCTTCGAACGTGCCGCGGCAAAACTGACGCAAGCCTGATAGACCCTTCGACGCCTGACGATTCAGGCGTCGAACCCAATTTTATATGCCGGGCACATTCCCTGTGGGAGCGGGCTTGCCCGCGATGAGGGCCTGGCAGCCGACTTCATTGTTATCTGACAGGACGCCATCGCGGGCAAGCCCGCTCCCACAGGATTCGGGCATGTTTTCTATAGATATCTTAAGAGAAAAGGAGTGACACCATGCTGGTGATGCGCCCCGCGCAAATGGCTGATCTGGGCGAGGTACAGCGTCTGGCTGCGGACAGCCCGATTGGTGTCACTTCCTTGCCGGATGACGTTGAACGCCTGAGCGACAAGATCGCCGCGAGCGAAGCCTCGTTCGCTGCCGAAGTGAGCTTCAACGGTGAAGAAAGCTATTTCTTCGTTCTCGAAGACAGTGCCACCGCAAAACTGGTCGGCTGCTCGGCCATCGTGGCTTCGGCCGGTTATTCCGAGCCGTTCTACAGCTTCCGCAACGAAACGTTCGTACACGCCTCTCGCGAGCTGAAGATCCACAACAAGATCCATGTGCTCTCGCAGTGCCACGACCTGACCGGCAACAGCTTGCTGACCAGTTTCTACGTGCAGCGTGAACTGGTGGGTTCGCCTTGGGCCGAGCTCAATTCCCGTGGCCGCTTGCTGTTTGTCGCCAGTCACCCGGAGCGTTTTGCCGATTCAGTGGTAACCGAAATCGTCGGTTACAGCGATGAAAACGGCGACTCGCCATTCTGGGACGCCATCGGTCGCAACTTCTTCGACCTCAACTACGCTGAGGCCGAGCGCTTGTGCGGCTTGAAGAGCCGTACGTTCCTCGCCGAACTGATGCCGCATTACCCGATCTATGTGCCGCTGCTGCCGGACTCCGCGCAAGAAGCGATGGGCCAGGTGCACCCACGGGCGCAGATCACCTTCGACATCCTGATGCGCGAAGGCTTCGAGACCGATCACTACATCGACATTTTCGACGGCGGCCCGACCCTGCATGCCCGCGTCTCGGGGATCCGTTCGATCGCCCAGAGCCGCGTCGTGCCGGTGAAAATCGGCGAGCCGGTCAAAGGTGTCGGTCGTCAGTACCTGGTGGCCAATGCCCAGTTGCAGGATTACCGCGCCGTGATGCTCGAGCTCGACTACGCGCCGGGCAAACCCGTGACCCTGGATCTGGAAGCGGCCGAAGCCCTGGGCGTCGGCGAAGGTGCGAGCGTGCGCCTGGTGGCGGTTTAACGCCTGCCTGGCCTGAATGCTTGCAAGAAAAGCAGCGAAGTTTCACGGGTGGCGCAAGCGGCCCGTTTGAGGAGATAGCATGATCGTTCGTCCCGTACGCAGCAGCGATTTACCCGCTCTGATCGACCTGGCCCGCAGCACTGGCACCGGCCTGACCACTTTGCCGGCCAACGAAGAACGTCTGGCCCATCGTGTCGGCTGGGCCGAAAAGACGTTCCGCGGCGAAGCAGGGCGGGGCGATGCGGACTACCTGTTCGTGCTCGAAGACGACGACGGCCGCGTGGTGGGTATTTCCGCCATCGCCGGTGCCGTCGGTCTGCGCGAGCCGTGGTACAACTTCCGCGTCGGTCTGACGGTGAGCGCCTCGCAAGAGCTGAACATCTATCGTGAGATCCCGACGTTGTTCCTGGCCAACGACCTGACGGGTAACTCCGAGCTGTGCTCGCTGTTCCTGCACGCCGATTACCGCAGTGGCCTCAACGGTCGCATGCTGTCCAAGGCGCGGATGCTGTTCATCGCCGAATTCCCGCAACTGTTCGGCAACAAGATCATCGCCGAGATGCGTGGCGTTTCCGATGAAGCCGGGCGTTCGCCGTTCTGGGAAAGCCTGGGTCGACACTTCTTCAAAATGGAGTTCAGCCAGGCGGACTACCTGACCGGCGTGGGCAACAAAGCGTTCATCGCCGAACTGATGCCGAAATTCCCGCTGTACACCTGCTTCCTGTCGCCGGATGCGCGCAACGTGATCGGTCAGGTTCACCCCGACACCGAGCCTGCATTGTCGATGCTCAAGAGCGAAGGTTTCAGCTACCAGGGCTACGTCGACATCTTCGACGCCGGCCCGGCCATCGAATGCGAAACCGGCAAGATCCGCGCCGTGCGCGACAGCCAGGCGCTGGTGCTGGCCATCGGCACGCCGGGTGACGACGCCACGCCGTTCATCATTCACAACCGCAAACGCGAAGACTGTCGGATCACGGCCGCGCCGGCACGTCTGGCCGCCGGTACGCTGGTGGTCGATCCGCAGACCGCCAAACGTCTTCAACTCAACGCAGGCGATCAAGTGCGCGCCGTGGCGTTGTCCGCTGCCCGGGAGTCGAAACAATGAAGTCGCTATACATCGCAGGTGAATGGCTGGCAGGCCAGGGGGAAACCTTTGAGTCGCTCAACCCGGTGACCCAGCAAGTGCTGTGGTCGGGCAGCAGCGCCACCGTTGATCAAGTGGAATCGGCCGTGCAAGCCGCACGTCAGGCGTTCCCGGATTGGGCGCGTCGCACGTTGCAGGAACGTATCTCGGTGCTGGAAGCCTTCGCCGCTGCGTTGAAAAACAACGCCGACGAACTCGCGCGCACCATCGGTGAAGAAACCGGCAAACCGCTGTGGGAAGCCGCGACCGAAGTCACCAGCATGGTCAACAAGATCGCGATCTCGGTGCAGAGCTATCGCGAGCGCACTGGCGAAAAGAGCGGCCCGCTGGGCGATGCCACCGCTGTACTGCGTCACAAGCCACACGGTGTGGTGGCGGTGTTCGGTCCTTACAACTTCCCCGGTCACTTGCCCAATGGTCACATCGTGCCGGCGCTGCTGGCCGGTAACACGGTGCTGTTCAAGCCAAGCGAACTGACCCCTAAAGTCGCCGAACTGACGGTCAAGTGCTGGATCGAGGCCGGTTTGCCGGCCGGCGTGTTGAACCTGCTGCAAGGCGCACGCGAAACCGGTATCGCCCTGGCGGCGAACCCGGGCATCGACGGGCTGTTCTTCACCGGTTCCAGCCGCACCGGCAATCACCTGCATCAGCAATTCGCCGGTCGTCCGGACAAGATTCTTGCGCTGGAAATGGGCGGCAACAACCCGCTGGTGGTTGATCAGGTCGCCGACCTCGATGCTGCGGTGTACACCATCATTCAATCGGCTTTCATTTCCGCCGGTCAACGCTGCACCTGCGCGCGCCGCTTGCTGGTGCCGCAAAGCGCCTGGGGCGACTCGTTGCTGGCGCGCCTGGTGGCCGTCAGTTCGACGATTGAAGTCGGCGCATTCGATCAGCAACCGGCGCCATTCATGGGCTCGGTGGTTTCCCTCGCTGCCGCGAAAGCGTTGATGGATGCACAAGAACATCTGCTGGCCAATGGCGCCGTGGCACTGTTGGAAATGACTCAGCCACAGGCGCAGTCGGCGTTGTTGACCCCCGGCATCCTCGATGTGAGCGCTGTGGCCGATCGTCCTGACGAAGAGCTGTTTGGCCCGTTGCTGCAAGTGATCCGCTACGCTGATTTTGAAGCGGCGATCGCTGAAGCCAACGACACCGCCTACGGTCTGGCCGCCGGCCTGTTGTCGGACTCCGAAGCGCGTTACCAGCAGTTCTGGCTGGAAAGCCGCGCCGGTATCGTCAACTGGAACAAGCAACTGACCGGCGCCGCGAGCAGCGCGCCATTCGGCGGCGTCGGCGCCTCGGGCAACCACCGCGCGAGCGCCTATTACGCGGCGGATTACTGCGCGTTCCCGGTGGCCTCGCTGGAAACCCCGAGCCTGGTGTTGCCTGCCGCTCTCACGCCTGGCGTGAAGATGGTGTAACGCCCAATCGCGGGCAAGCCCGCTCCCACAAGTTCGGTGGCGTTCACACATCTTGTGTACGACGCAGTCACTGTGGGAGCTGGCTTGCCAGCGATGGCCACACCTCGGTCTCAAAGAATGTACTGAAGCCATAACAACAGATTCTCGTGGAGCCTCGCTGATGAAATCCTATGAAGTCAATTTTGACGGTCTAGTGGGGCCGACCCATAACTACGGCGGCCTGTCCTACGGCAACGTCGCGTCCCAGAGCAACAGCCAGCAGTCTTCCAATCCCAAGGAAGCCGCGCTGCAAGGCCTGGCGAAGATGAAAGCGCTGATGGAAATGGGTTTCCAGCAGGGCGTGCTGGCGCCACAAGAGCGCCCGGACGTGGCGGCATTGCGTCGCCTGGGTTTTGCCGGTACCGACGCCCAGGTCATTGAGCGTGCTGCGAAGGAAGCCATGCCATTGCTGGTCGCCAGTTGCTCGGCGTCGAGCATGTGGGTAGCCAACGCCGCCACCGTCAGCCCGAGCGCCGACACGGCTGACGGTCGTGTGCATTTCACCGCCGCCAACCTCAACTGCAAATATCACCGCAGCATCGAACACCCGACCACCAGCCGCGTGCTGGGTGCGATGTTCGCCGACCAGAACCACTTCGCTCATCACGCCGCGTTGCCGGCCGTGGCGCAGTTCGGTGACGAAGGCGCGGCCAACCACACGCGTTTCTGCCGCGAGTACGGCGAAGCCGGCGTCGAGTTCTTCGTGTTCGGCCGCAGTGCGTTCGATACCCGCTACCCGGCACCGCAGAAATACCCGGCACGCCAGACGCTCGAAGCGTCCCAGGCCGTGGCCCGCTTGCATGGCTTGAGCGATGACGGCGTGGTGTATGCCCAGCAGAATCCATCGGTGATCGACCAGGGCGTGTTCCACAACGACGTGATCGCCGTAGGCAACGGCGAAGTGCTGTTCTATCACGAGGACGCGTTCCTCGAGACGGACAAGATGCTCGCCGAATTGCAGAGCAAACTCGCCAAAGTCGGTGGGAAATTTCAGTCCGTGTGTGTTCCGCGTTCCGCAGTAACCGTGGAAGACGCCGTTCGGTCCTACCTGTTCAATAGCCAACTGCTGTCGCGACCTGACGGCTCGATGCTGTTGATCGTGCCGGAAGAATGCCGTGGCAATGAGCGCGTCTGGCAGTACTTGCAGGGTTTGACCAGCTCCGGCGGCCTGATCCGCGAAGTAAAAGTCTTCGATCTCAAGCAAAGCATGCAGAACGGTGGTGGCCCTGCTTGCCTGAGGTTGCGTGTCGCACTCAACGAAACCGAACTGGCGGCGGTCAATCCAGGCGTTATCATGACGGCACCGTTGTACGGCACTCTGACCGAATGGGTCGAGAAGCACTACCGCGACCGCATGACCGAAAACGATCTGGCGGACCCGCAATTGCTGCTTGAGTGCCGGACGGCACTGGATGAACTGACGCAAATCCTTAAACTGGGCGCGGTTTATCCATTCCAGATCAATTGATCGACGGCGCGCTGCCGCGCATGACGGCGCGCCGCTTCATCTCAAACGAGAGCGAAAACACATGAGCGATACCCTGCAGCTGATCCTTGAAGACACCGACGGCACGCAACTGGAAACTTCCTGCACCCGCGTCGCGGTCATGTGGCAAGGCAAAGAGCTGTGGATCCAGCAGGACGGCCGCGGCCAGTTGCTGATCGGCGTGGACGTCGAAGAAGGTGACGCTGAATACGCCAACCTGCTGCTGCGCCCATTGGCGACTAATCTGGTAAGTCTGCAACTGGAAATGGAACCGGCTGAACCTGGCGACGACGAGGATCATGTTCACGGCCCGGATTGCAATCACGACCACTAAGGAAACAGCTCTATGCTCGCCCTCGGCAAACTGCTTGAACTGACCCTCGCCGGCCGCGAACCGGCGGAGAAGACTCAACTGACTGTCGAAGGCGTGCGCATGCGCTGGCTGAGCGAAGGGGCGCTGGAAGTCCGGCCCCCTGAAGCTCGCGACAACGGCCTGGACCTGTTGCTGTCGGCGGGGATCCATGGCAACGAAACAGCGCCGATCGAGTTGCTCGATCGCCTGTTGCACGACATTGCCCGCGGCGACCTAAAGCCGCGTGCAAGAATTCTGTTCCTGTTCGGCAACCCGGAAGCGATTCGCAAGGGCGAGCGTTTCGTCGAGCAGGACGTCAATCGACTGTTCAACGGTCGTCACGAACAAAGCAGCGGCTCCGAAGCGCTGCGCGCCTGTGAGCTCGAACGGCTGGCGGCAAGTTTCTTCAGCCTGCCTGACCGCCAGCGCCTGCACTACGACCTGCACACTGCGATTCGCGGTTCGAAAATCGAGCAGTTTGCCTTGTATCCGTGGAAGGAAGATCGCCAGCATTCGCGCCAGGAACTGGCCCGGCTGCGTGCCGCCGGCATGGAAGCGGTGCTGTTGCAGAACAAGCCGTCCATCGTCTTCAGCTCCTATACCTACGACAAACTCGGTGCCGAGTCCTTCACCCTTGAACTGGGCAAGGCTCGGCCGTTCGGGCAGAACGACGGGGTGAACGTCTCCCGGCTGGAAACCCGTCTCAAACAGATCATCGAAGGCACCGAGCCTGATTTGGCGGGGCAGGTGCTGGACGGTTTGCAGCTGTTCAGCGTGGCACGGGAAATCATCAAGCACAGCGACAGCTTCCGGCTTAACCTGCCAGCGGATATCGAGAATTTTTCGGAACTGGAAGTGGGTTACCTGTTGGCCGAAGACATCGCCAACACCCGTTGGATCATCGAAGAAGAGGGCGCCCGGATCATCTTCCCGAACCCCAAGGTGAAGAACGGGCTGCGCGCCGGCATCCTGATCGTGCCGACCAGCGACGAAAACCTCGCCTGACGTTCGCGCAATGATCGTTCCCACGCTCCCGCGTGGGAATGCCTCAATGGACGCTCTGCGTCCGCCATTGCATGTGACGCGGAGCGTCACGGGCTGCATTCCCACGCAGAGCGCAGGAACGATCAATTTAGCCTTTAAACAGCTACCGCACGCGGCTCAGTACGACGCAATGCACGGATCTTGCTCAACGTGTCGGCACACGTCTTCGCCGCTTCCTGGCCTTTGTGCACAAAATGCTCGAAGAAGAACTTGTGATGCAGTTCTTCACCGGCATGGAAGTGGTGCGGGGTCAGGGAAACGGAGAAGACCGGCACTTCGGTTTCCAGTTGAACCTGCATCAGGCCGCTGACCACCGACTGGGCAACGAACTCGTGGCGATAGATCCCGCCATCGACCACCAGGGCTGCGGCAACGATGCCAGCATAACGACCGGTCTTGGCCAGCAATTTGGCGTGCAGGGGCATTTCAAACGCACCGCCGACTTCAAAGAAGTCGATATCGGATTCCTGATAACCCTGGGCAATCATTTCGGCGACGAAGCCTTTACGGCTCTGATCAACAATATCCTTGTGCCAGCAGGCCTGGATGAACGCTACGCGCTCGCCCTGATGGTGTTTGCTCTTGCTATCGATTGCGGTGGGTTGCATGTTCTGACTCCTGTTTGTGTAAAAAACAGGGCATATGAATCGAATGGGATTTAAGGGTATGCGCGCCGACGTGAGTGTCTGCGGGCAGCCCTATGGCGCCAATCCCGTTCTCTCTTCATCCGGACTATGACCGTCGGCCCCGGGATCACACCGGGTCTGCTGACCTTGCTGACAGGCACCGCCGAAGCCGTGCTGCCATCAAGCGCTCGCGGGCTATGCGCGTTGCGCGCAATTACCGCCGGTGGGGAGTTGCACCCCGCCCTGAGAACGTTTTTGCCGCCGTAAAGTTTGGCGGCGCAGCGTTTTTAACACATATTTCCTGCGTGCGCATCGGTGCTTTTGGATGATTGTTATCGAGTATTTCGCTGTATTAGTGGGCAATATCCTTGCGCCAGGGTTGAATATTCATTGGCATGACCGCAGTAATTCTTTCTGAAAGGGATTTCCCCTGCTTACCGAGGCCAGATTCATGAGCGTTATTGATCTTCGCAGCGACACAGTCACCCAACCCACCGCCGGCATGCTCGACGCGATGGCCACTGCCGCCACGGGGGATGACGTTTATGGTGAAGATCCGACCGTCAACCGTCTTGAAGCCGAACTGGCCCAGCGCCTCGGTTTTGCCGCAGCCCTGTTTGTGCCGACCGGCACCATGAGCAATCTGTTGGGCCTGATGGCCCATTGCGAGCGCGGCGACGAATACATCGTCGGACAGCAGGCCCATACCTATAAGTACGAAGGAGGCGGTGCAGCCGTGCTCGGTTCGATCCAGCCGCAACCGCTGGAAGTGCAGGCCGATGGCTCGCTGGATCTGAATCAGGTCGCCGCCGCCATCAAACCCGATGATTTCCACTTCGCCCGTACTCGCTTGCTGGCGCTGGAAAACACCATGCAGGGCAAGGTGCTGCCTCTGGAGTATCTGGCTCGGGCTCGCCGTTTTACCCGTGAGCATGGGCTGCAACTGCATCTGGACGGAGCGCGGTTGTACAACGCAGCGGTCAAACTCGGCGTCGACGCCCGGGAAATCGCTCAGCATTTCGACTCCGTCTCCGTCTGCCTGTCCAAAGGCTTGGGGGCGCCGGTCGGTTCGGTGTTGTGCGGCTCGGTCGAGTTGATCGGCAAGGCCCGGCGCCTGCGCAAGATGGTCGGTGGCGGGATGCGTCAGGCCGGGATTCTGGCGGCAGCAGGCCTGTATGCCCTGGATCACAACGTTCAGCGCTTGGCTGACGATCACGCCAATGCGCAATGGCTGGCCGAAGGCCTGCGCGCGGCAGGTTACGAAGTCGAGCCGGTTCAGACCAACATGGTTTACGTATCGATGGGCGACAAGGCCGAGGTGATCAAGTCTTTTGCTGCTGAGCGAGGTATCAAGCTCAGTGCCGCCGCACGTCTGCGCATGGTCACGCACATGGATATCAGCCAGGCGCAAATCGAGCAGGTCGTCGCGACATTCGTCGACTTTTCCCGTAAGTGATAGCGTTAGCGCTCCAATTGACTGTTTCTATCGTATAAACACGCTGTACCCCGCGCGCAGGGCCGATATAATGCGGCCCTTTGCCGTCGCTTCGTCTGTTGACGTTTCGAACAGGCCTTTGGCCGCAGCCTCCGTGGAAGAACCTAATGAAAAGCGCAGAAATCCGTGAAGCCTTCCTTCGCTTCTTCGAAGAGCAAGGCCACACCCGTGTAGCCTCCAGCTCTTTGATTCCGGGCAACGACCCAACCCTGCTGTTCACTAACGCGGGGATGAACCAGTTCAAGGACTGCTTCCTGGGCCAGGAAAAGCGCGCGTACACCCGCGCGGTATCCAGCCAGAAATGCGTGCGCGCCGGCGGCAAGCACAACGACCTGGAAAACGTCGGTTATACCGCCCGTCACCACACGTTCTTCGAAATGCTGGGCAACTTCAGCTTCGGTGACTACTTCAAGCGTGACGCCATCACTTACGCCTGGAACTTCCTGACATCCGACAAATGGCTGAACCTGCCCAAGGAAAAGCTTTGGGTCACCGTCTACGCCAGCGATGACGAGGCGTACGACATCTGGACCAAGGAAATCGGCGTTCCGGCCGAGCGCATGGTGCGCATCGGCGACAACAAGGGCGCGCCGTACGCTTCCGACAACTTCTGGACCATGGGCGATACCGGCCCGTGCGGTCCTTGCACCGAGATTTTCTACGATCACGGTGCCGACATCTGGGGCGGCCCACCGGGCTCGCCGGAAGAAGACGGCGACCGCTACATTGAAATCTGGAACAACGTGTTCATGCAGTTCAACCGCACCGCCGATGGCGTGTTGCACCCGCTGCCAGCACCGTCGGTGGACACCGGCATGGGCCTGGAGCGGATCAGTGCCGTACTGCAGCACGTTCACTCGAACTATGAAATCGACCTGTTCCAGAGCCTGCTGAGCGCTTCGGCCAAGGCCATCGGCTGCACCAACGACGCCCAGGCTTCGTTGAAAGTGGTGGCTGACCACATCCGTTCCTGCGGTTTCCTGATCGCTGATGGCGTATTGCCGTCCAACGAAGGTCGTGGTTATGTACTTCGCCGGATCATCCGTCGCGCTTGCCGTCACGGCAACAAGCTGGGCGCCAAGGGCAGCTTCTTCTACCAGATCGTTGCGGCCCTGGTCGCCGAGATGGGCGAAGCGTTCCCGGAACTGAAATCCCAGCAGGCGCACATCGAGCGCGTGCTGAAAGCCGAAGAAGAGCAATTCGCCAAGACCCTGGAACAGGGCCTGAAAATCCTTGAACAGGATCTGGCTGAACTCAAAGGCGACGTGGTGCCGGGCGATGTGGTGTTCAAACTCTACGACACCTACGGTTTCCCGATGGACCTGACCGGCGACATCGCCCGTGAGCGCAACCTGACCCTCGACGAGGCAGGTTTCGAGCGTGAAATGGAAGCCCAGCGCGTGCGTGCGCGTTCCGCCAGTTCCTTCGGCATGGACTACAACAGCCTGGTCAAGGTTGATGTCGATACCGAGTTCACCGGTTATACCGCTCACAGCGGTTCCGCCAAAATCGTTGCTATCTATAAAGACGGGCAATCGGTTGACGTACTGAGCGAAGGCGAAGAGGGCGTGGTCGTTCTCAATCAGACGCCGTTCTATGCGGAATCCGGTGGTCAGATTGGTGATTGCGGCTTCCTCCAGGCTGGCGCTGCGCGTTTCGACGTGCGCGACACCACCAAGACCGGCGGTGCGTTCCTGCACCACGGCGTGCTGGATTCGGGCAGCCTGATCGTGGGCGCTCCGGTGGAGACTCATGTCGACGCCGAAGTGCGTCACGCGACTTCGCTGAACCACTCGGCCACTCACTTGCTGCACGCCGCGCTGCGTCAAGTGCTGGGCGATCACGTTCAGCAGAAAGGTTCGTTGGTCGACAGTCAGCGCCTGCGCTTCGACTTCAGCCACTTCGAAGCGATCAAGCCTGAACAGCTGAAAGCGCTGGAAGAAATCGTCAACGCCGAGATTCGCAAGAACTCCGCCGTTGAAACCGAAGAAACCGACATCGAAACCGCCAAGCAGAAAGGCGCCATGGCGTTGTTCGGCGAGAAGTACGGCGACAACGTTCGCGTGCTGAGCATGGGTGATTTCTCCGTCGAGCTGTGCGGCGGTATCCACGCCAACCGTACCGGCGACATCGGCCTGCTGAAAATCATCAGCGAGGGCGGTGTTGCGTCTGGTGTACGTCGTATCGAGGCAGTCACCGGTGCTGCGGCGCTGGCCTACTTGAACGCGGCAGAAGAACAACTCAAGGAAGCGGCCAACCTGGTCAAGGGCAGCCGCGACAACCTGATCGACAAGCTGTCGGCTGTGCTGGAGCGCAACCGTCAGCTGGAAAAGCAACTCGAGCAGTTGCAGGCCAAGGCAGCCAGCGCGGCAGGCGACGATCTGTCGGCTTCGGCTCTGGATGTCAAAGGCGTGAAGGTGCTGTCCGTGCGTTTGGACGGTCAGGACGGCAAAGCGCTGCTGGCGCTGGTCGATCAGCTGAAAAACAAACTCGGCCGCGCAGTGATCCTGCTCGGCAGTGTCCATGAGGAAAAGGTCGTTCTGGTTGCAGGCGTAACCAAAGACCTGACTGGCCAACTCAAAGCCGGTGATTTGATGAAGCAAGCCGCTGCGGCAGTGGGCGGGAAGGGTGGTGGTCGTCCGGATATGGCGCAAGGCGGCGGTACCGACGCCGGCGCTCTGGATGCGGCACTGGCTCTGACCGTTCCGTTTGTAGAGCAGGGTCTATAAGGCAGCGCCTCCGGCTCGCAGTCTAGTGGCGGGCCGGAACGCTGTTTGAGTGATTATTTGGGCGCCCTTCATGGGCAGAGGCGGCTTTGAAATGGCTTTGATCGTACAGAAATTTGGAGGCACCTCGGTCGGCACTGTCGAGAGAATCGAGCAGGTCGCCGACAAGGTTAAGAAATTCCGCGATGCCGGCGATGACCTGGTGGTTGTGCTGTCTGCAATGAGCGGCGAAACCAACCGTCTGATCGATCTGGCCAAGCAAATCAGTGGCGGCGATCAACCGGTTCCGCGCGAGCTGGATGTGATCGTTTCCACCGGTGAGCAGGTGACGATTGCCCTGTTGGCCATGGCATTGATCAAGCGCGGTGTGCCTGCGGTGTCCTATACCGGCAACCAGGTGCGGATTCTCACGGATAGCGCGCACAACAAAGCGCGTATCTTGCAGATTGATGACCAGAAGATCCGCGGTGATCTGAAAGCCGGTCGTGTGGTGGTTGTCGCCGGTTTCCAGGGCGTCGATGAGCACGGCAACATTACCACCCTCGGTCGTGGCGGTTCCGATACCACCGGCGTGGCACTGGCAGCAGCCTTGAAGGCTGACGAATGCCAGATCTACACCGACGTCGACGGCGTCTACACCACCGATCCGCGCGTGGTCTCCGTGGCTCAGCGCCTGGACAAGATCACCTTTGAAGAGATGCTGGAAATGGCCAGCCTCGGTTCCAAGGTGTTGCAGATCCGTGCGGTGGAATTCGCCGGCAAGTACAACGTTCCGCTGCGCGTACTGCACAGCTTCAAGGAGGGTCCGGGCACCCTCATTACTATTGATGAAGAGGAAACCATGGAACAGCCGATCATTTCCGGCATCGCTTTCAACCGCGATGAAGCCAAGCTGACCATCCGTGGCGTGCCAGACACCCCGGGCGTGGCGTTCAAGATTCTCGGCCCGATCAGTGCCGCGAACATCGAAGTCGACATGATCGTGCAGAACGTAGCGCACGATAACACCACCGACTTCACCTTCACCGTACACCGCAACGACTACCAGGCGGCGCAAACCGTACTGGAAAAGACCGCTGCCGAGATCGGTGCCCGTGAAGTCATCGGCGACACCAAGATCGCCAAGGTGTCGATTGTCGGCGTTGGCATGCGCTCTCATGCGGGCGTCGCCAGTCGCATGTTCGAAGCTCTGGCCAAGGAAAGCATCAACATCCAGATGATCTCGACTTCGGAAATCAAAGTCTCCGTAGTGATCGAAGAGAAATACCTGGAACTGGCTGTGCGCGCTCTGCACACGGCTTTCGAACTGGACGCACCGGCCCGCCAGGGCGAGTGATGCGTTTGCCAAAAGGCGCGGTCTGACCGCGCCTTTTGTTTTTTGAATGGCGTGACCCCGAGGCTGTTCTTTTGCTCGCGCTAGTCAATACTCAGGCATGTAGGCCACGACCGTTTTGGGTTGTAGGTCGAGTGCCTTTTTTTTGCAGACTGTTGTCCCTGAAATGTAAGGCGTGAGGAGAAAGGTATGTTGATTCTGACTCGTCGGTGCGCAGAAAGCCTGATTATTGGTGATGGCGAAATCACCGTGACGGTGCTCGGCGTCAAAGGAAATCAAGTGCGTATTGGGGTCAACGCCCCGAAAGAGGTTGCTGTGCACCGTGAAGAAATTTACCTGCGTATAAAGAAAGAGAAGGACGAAGAACCAAGCCATTAATTTTTATCGTTTTTTATGTTTGCAAACGGGGAAGAAGCTGGTTAATATACGCCCCGTGTTGCGGAGAGCTGGCCGAGTGGCCGAAGGCGCTCCCCTGCTAAGGGAGTACACCTCAAAAGGGTGTCGGGGGTTCGAATCCCCCGTTCTCCGCCATTATTTGCGTAGTACGTTGTAATCTGGCTTCTTCGGTAAGTTGTTGAAATTACTAGAAAAAGCGCTTTACAAACAGATTGAACGGCCTATAATGCGCGGCAACAAATGCACTCGTAGCTCAGCTGGATAGAGTACTCGGCTACGAACCGAGCGGTCACAGGTTCGAATCCTGTCGAGTGCACCATTTAAGGGTTGTTTGCAGTGATGTGAATAACTTGGCTTCAACCAGTTGTGATCTGGTATAAAAACACAAATGCACTCGTAGCTCAGCTGGATAGAGTACTCGGCTACGAACCGAGCGGTC